>NZ_JAZDRM010000017.1:0-97214 GCF_047501495.1 Ancylobacter sp. G4_0304
AAGGGCTCACACCCTTAAGCACTCGACAGTTTTCCCTCCGGCGACCGCCGGTCCGAAGACCTCGTCTCTGTCGGGATCAACCAGAGGAGCGTCAGCACCGCGTCAGCGGCGCGCCCCGTCGATGGGCGCTTTATAGGTCCCTCCCTCCCCCGATGTCAACACGCCTTTTCAGAAAATCGTCACATGCCACCCTCTGTGGAAAAGCGGGGAGGCGACCCGTCAGAAAGCCTTACCTATCAATAGGTTAGAATGCCTGACCTTTTCTCAAGCCTCTTCGCAGCCGCAAAAATCACCCCGAAAATCTGCCGCCGCGCGTGCTGCTCGCGAGGCCGTGAACCCATGCAAAAGGCCGGTGCGGCGGCACCGGCCTTTGCCTTGAAACATAAGCGTTCCCGCCACCCGGCAGGTCGCTGGAAGGTCAGTGGTCCGACAGCACCACCTCGTCCGACCACTCGCCCTCGACTTCCTTGACGATGGCCTGCCCGCAGATCACCCGCCCCTTCAACGGGTCGAAGGTCAGGGTCGGGCTGCCCTGGAGTTGCCAGCCCTTGTTGAGCGCGGCCGAGACCCGCTTGCAGAACGACACGTCGTCCGGGCCGGTGAGATAGCGATAGAGCTTCATGATGGCGTCCTCGGTTCAGGCCCGCGCGGCGATGGCGTCGGCGAGCGTCACGGTCTTGCGGGCGATGTCGGCATGCATGCGCTCGACCATGCGCCCGTTCATCTGCAGAACCCCCTTGCCGGCGTTCTCCGGCTGGTCGAACAGCGCAATGATCTCGCGCGCCCGCGCCACCTCGTCCTCCGGCGGCGAGAAAGCCGCGTTGCAGGGGTCGATCTGGCTGGGGTGGATCAGCGTCTTGCCGTCGAAGCCGAGCTCGGCCGCCTGCGCGCATTCGGCGGTGAAGCCCTCGACATCGCGAAAATCGTTCCACACCGCGTCGAGCACATCGACGCCCCCGGCCCGCGCCGCCAGCACGCAGTGCGACAGCCAGGCCAGCATCGGCAGGCGGCCGGGTACGATGCGGGTGCGGGTCTCCTTGGAAAGGTCATTGGTGCCGAGCACCAGCACGGCGAGGCGCGACTGCGGGTTGCGGGCCGCGAGCGCGATCTCGGCGGCACGCAGCACGGCGATCGGCGTCTCGATCATCGCCCAGAGCCGCAGCGAGGGCGCGGCGCCCAGCGCCTCCAGACGGCGCGCGGCGACGAATAGCACCTCGGGATCGGACACTTTGGGCAGCAGCACGGCATCCGGTCCCGCCCCGCTCGCGCTCGCCGCGGCGATGGCGGCAAGGTCGTCCTCGAACCAGGGCGTATCGGCCGCATTGGCGCGGATCACCACCTCGCGGGGCCCGAAGCCGCCCTCGCCCACTGCGCGCACCGCCCCTTCGCGGGCATCGGCCTTGGCGTCCGGCGCCACCGCGTCCTCAAGATCGATGACGATGCCGTCGGCGGGCAGCGTGCGGGCCTTTTCCAGCGCGCGGGGATTGGAGCCGGGCATGAACAGCACGGAACGGCGGGGCACGATGGGTGGGGACATGATTCGCTCGGCTAGGTTGGCAAGTGCGCGCGGTGAGCCTATCCGGCTGTGAGCCGGGGTGACAACGCGCGTTCGTTGCCGCCTGCCGGCGTGAAGCGGGCTTCGGAGCATATGGCCATGAGCGTGGCTTTTGATGAGACATATGACGTGGTGATCGTCGGCGGCGCGATCATGGGCGCGATGACGGCCTATTATCTCACCCGCGATCCCGGCTTTTCCGGCCGTATCGCGGTGATCGAGCGCGATCCGAATTTCGCGCAGGCTTCCACCACGCTCTCCGCCGCGTCGCTGCGCCAGCAATTCTCGATCCCCGAGAACATCCGCATGTCGCTCCATGGGCTGGACTTCATCCGCAATGTGAAGGCGCATCTGGGCGAGGAGGTCGATCTCGGCTGGCATGAGGGCGGCTATCTCATCCTCGCGAGCGAGGCCGGCCTGCCGATCCTCACCGCCAATCACGCGGTGCAGAAGGCGGAAGGAGCGGAAATCGCCCTGCTCTCGCCGCAGGAAATGACCGCGCGCTTTCCCTGGCTGAATGTCGAGGGCCTCGCGGCCGGCGCCTATGGCCTCTCGGGCGAGGGCTGGTTCGACGCCCACGCTCTGCTCGCCGCCACCCGCGCGGCGGGCAAGCGCCAGGGCGCGACGTTCATCACCGGAGAGGTGACCGCGATCGCGCGCGAGGGCGCGCGCATCATCGGGGTCACGCTCGCCGACGGGCGGCGCCTTGGCTGCGGGGCGCTGGTGAATGCCGCCGGCCCGCGTGGCGGGCGCGTCGCCGGCATGGCCGGCATTCCCCTCCCCGTCGAGGGCCGCAAGCGCTGCATCTTCGTCCTGCACTGCCGCACCGGCCTGCCCAACATGCCGCTTTTGGTCGACCCGACCGGCTTCTGGATCCGCCCGGAAGGCGCTTACCAGATCTGCGGCGCGCCGGAGCCGGAGGAGGACCGCGATCCGGGCGAGGATTTCGAGGTCGACTGGCCGCTGTTCGAGGAGGTCACCTGGCCGAACCTCGCCTTCCGTATTCCGGCGATGGAGGAGGTCAAGGTGGTGCGCGCCTGGGCCGGGCATTACGAGATGAACCTGCTGGACCATAACGCGGTGATCGGCCCGCACCCGGAGGTCGGCAATTTCTTCTTTATGAACGGCTTTTCCGGCCACGGCCTCCAGCAGGCCCCCGCCGCCGGGCGCGCCATCGCGGAATGGATCGTCCATGGCCGCTCGGTCTCGCTGGACCTCGGCGTCTTTGGCTATGAGCGCGTGGCGGCCAACCGGCCCCATGCCGAGCTCAACATCATCTGAAGGATGGCGCTGATGCGCGTCGCGGGGGTCGATGGCTGCAAGGGCGGCTGGGTCGCCGTCATCATCGAGCCGGACGGCTCCGGCCACGCGGCCCGCATCGCGCGGCTGGCAGAGCTGTTCGAGCGTCCGCTGGCACCCGATCTCGTCGCCGTCGACATGCCGATCGGCCTGCCGGAACGCATCGAGGCGAAGGGCCGCGCGCCGGAACGGCTGGTGCGTCCGAAGCTCGGCCGGCGTCAGTCCAGCGTGTTCTCCATGCCCTCGCGCGCCGCCGTCGAGGCCTCGGAAGACGCGAGCGTGCCGGAGGATGAGCGTTACCGGCATGCTTGCGCGCGCGCCCGCGCAACATCCGAGCCCCCGCGCGCGGTCGCCAAGCAGGGCTTTGCCCTGTTCCCCCGCATTCTGGACATCGATCGCTGGCTGCGGGCCAATCCCGCGCTCCAGCCGCGCGTGTTCGAGTGCCACCCGGAAGTCAGCTTCTGGGCGATGAACGGCGAGACGGAGGTGACCACCGCGAAGAAGGTGCAGAATCGCCCGAATCCGGAAGGGCTGGCGCAGCGGCGCGGCCTTCTCGACGCCGCCGGCTTTTCGCAGGAGCTGTTCTCCGCCTCCAAGGCGCGCGCGCTCGGCGTGGGGCAGGACGACCTCATCGACGCCTGCGCCGCCGCCTGGACGGCGGGACGGATCGCTCGCGGGGAGGCGATCAGCTTCCCGCCGATCCCGGAATGCGACGCCCACGGCCTACGCATCGCGATCCACGGCTGAAAACTCTGCAATTTCCATATATTAGCATATCACACATAAAACTTGTGCATTAATTGATTTTGCACGTTCTAAATTCGTGTTATAGGCTCGCCGATCATTCAACGGGGGAAGAGGGTCGCATGGCTGCGCCTCAACAACAGAAGCTGAAAGTGCATGGCCCCGTCGCCGTCACCGCCAACCGCCTCACCGACGGCGTGGTGGTGTGGCGCACGCCCGATCAGGGCTGGTCCGTCGATCTCAACGACGCCGCCGTCGTGACCACGGCGCCGGAAGCCATCGCCCTTCTGGCCGCCGCGCAGCAGAGCGACATCGAGGCCGTCGGCGCCTATGTCGCCCCCGTCGTGCTCGATGACGGCCAGGTGCTGCCGGGCAATCTGCGCGAGCGCATCCGCGTTGCCGGCCCCACCTTCGAGCTGCCGCGCTGACATCTATTCCGACGCCGAAAAGAAGCTGCCGCCATGTATGTCTATGATGAATTCGACCGCGCCTTCCTTGCCGAACGGACCGCGGAATTCCGCGATCAGGTCGAAAGACGGCTTTCGGGAGCCCTCAGCGAGGACGAGTTCAAGCCGCTGCGCCTGATGAACGGCGTCTATCTCCAGCTTCACGCCTATATGCTGCGCATCGCCATTCCCTATGGCACGCTCTCGGCGACCCAGCTGCGCCGCATGGCCTATGTCGCGCGCCATTATGATCGCGGCTACGGCCATTTCACCACCCGCCAGAACATCCAGTTCAACTGGATCAAGCTGGAGAACCTGCCGGACGCCATGGCGTCGCTGGCGGAAGTCGGCGTGCACGGCATCCAGACCTCGGGCAACTGCATCCGCAACGTGACCACCGATCAGTGGGCCGGCGCGACCCCGGAAGAATGCGACGATCCGCGCATCTGGGCGGAAATCCTGCGTCAGTATTCGACGCTGCACCCCGAATTCACCTACCTGCCCCGCAAGTTCAAGATCGCCATCACCGCGGCGGCGAAGGACCGCGCGGCGGTGAAGGTGCACGATGTCGGGCTGCGGCTGCACCGCAACGAGGCCGGCGAGCTCGGCTTCGAGGTGCTGGTCGGCGGCGGTCTCGGCCGCACGCCCTTCGTCGGCAAGAGCATCCGCAAGTTCCTGCCCGCGCGCCATCTCCTCAGCTATATCGAGGCGATCATGCGCGTCTACAACCAGTTCGGCCGGCGCGACAACATCTACAAGGCCCGCATCAAGATCCTGGTGCACGAGATCGGCGCCGAGGCCTTCGCCGAGGCGGTCGAGAAGGAATGGGAAGCGATCCGCGACGGCGCGCTGCACCTGTCCGACGAGATCATCGCCGATATCCGCGCCCGCTTCCTCTATCCCGCCTACGAGACGCTCGCCGACCAGCCGGCGGAGCTGACCGAAGCGCTCAAGGACCCGGCCTTCGCCACCTGGCACCGCAATTCGGTGACGACGCACAAGCGGCCGGGCTACGCCATCGTCACCGTGTCGCTGAAGCCGGTCGGCGCCCCTCCGGGCGATGCCACCGCCGACCAGATGGACGTGGTGGCGGACCTTGCCGAGCGTTACGGCTTCAACGAAATCCGCGTCGGCCACGAGCAGAATCTGTGCCTGCCCAACGTCGCGCAGAAGGATCTGCCGGCGCTGTGGCGCGCGCTGGAGGCGGCGGGCCTCGCCACGCCGAACGTCAACCTCGTCAACGACATCATCGCCTGCCCCGGCCTCGATTACTGCGCGCTGGCCAATGCCCGCGCCATTCCGGTGGCGCAGGAGATCGCCAAGCGCTTCGCCGATCTTGAGAAGGCGCGCGGCGTCGGCCGGCTGCACGTCAACATCTCCGGCTGCATCAATGCCTGCGGCCATCACCATGTCGGCCATATCGGCATTCTCGGCGTCGAGAAGAACGGCCAGGAATTCTACCAGATCACCCTCGGCGGCCGGGCGGACGAGCATGCCCAGCTCGGCACCCTGCTCGGGCCTGCCGTGTCCTACGAGCAGGTCCCGGGCCTGATCGAGGACGTGGTGGATACCTATATGGAATTGCGTAGCGGGCCTCAGGAGCTTTTCGTGGATACCGTCGCCCGCCTTGGCATCGAACCCTTCAAGGAGCGCGTCTATGCCGCTCATTGAGAATGGACATCCGGTCGAGGACCGCTTCACCCGCGTCGCCGATGACGAGGCGCTGCCCGAGGGCGTGCCGGTCCTGATCGGCGTCGATCGCTTTCTGAGCGAGGCCGAGACGCTGAAGAGCCGTCAGGCCCCGGTCGGCATCATCTGGCCGAACAACCGTCCGATCGGCGAGATCGAACCCTTTCTCGGCCAGCTCTCGCTGATCGCGCTGGTGTTCCCCACCTTCCGCGACGGGCGCGCCTATAGCCAGGCCCGCCTGCTGCGCGAGCGGCTCGGCTGGAAGGGGCCGCTGCGCGCCATCGGCAATGTGCTGCGCGACCAGTTCCTGCTGATGGCCCGCTCCGGTTTCGACCAGATCGAGCCCGCCAAGGAAGCCGACGCTGCCGCCGTCGAGGACGCGTTGGAGACCTATACCGTGTTCTACCAGCCTACCGCCGACGGCCGTCCGAGCCTGCTGCGTCAGCGGCTCGGCCGCGTCGCCGCGCAGGAGTGAGATCATGATCCCCGCCGGGCAAGCCGCCTCGCACGCCGTGTCGCCGGAAAGCACCCTCCTCCCGCCGAAGGGCGACGAGGTGGAAGCGCTGTCGCTCGCGCTCGCCAAGGCCTCGCCCGAGGAGATCATTGCGCAGGCGGTGCGCACGGTGGGGCGCGACCGGCTGTGCCTCGTCTCGTCCTTCGGCACGGAATCGGCGGTGCTGATCGCCTATATGGCGCAGGTCGATCCCTCGATCCCGGTGGTGTTTCTCGACACCGGCTGGCTGTTCGAGGAGACGCTGGCCTATCGCGACACGCTCACCGCTCAGCTCGGCCTCACCGATGTGCGCTCCATCCAGCCCGATGCCGCGCGGCTGGCGGAGCGCGATCCCGACCGCGACCTGTGGTTCAGCGATCCCGATGCCTGCTGCCTCATCCGCAAGGTCGAGCCGCTGGCGCGCACGCTCAGCGATTTCGATGCGTGGCTGAACGGGCGCAAGCGCTATCAGGGCGGCCTGCGCGCCTTCATCCCGGTGGTGGAGCGCGACGGGCGGCGGTTGAAGTTCAATCCGCTGGCCTCGCTCGACCGCGCCGACGTCGAGGCCGCCCATACGCGCTTCGCCCTGCCCCCGCATCCCCTCGTCGCCAAGGGCTTTTCCTCGGTCGGCTGCATGCCCTGCACCAGCCGCGCGAAACCGGGAGAAGATGCGCGCTCCGGCCGCTGGCAGGGCAAGGCAAAGACCGAATGCGGCATTCACACCATGCTGCCCGGGCAATAGGCGCGCGGGCCGCTTTAGGTATCTGCTTGATTACAAAATGATTTTTTCAGGCGCGCCTCTTTACGAAGTGTCGCCCAGGCACATTCCACACGCGATGATCGCTAAATAAATCTCTTTTTCTATTGATTTTGTATTTTATTATTGACCACGCTCGAACGACGTGAAAATCTCCCCTCAATCCGGCCAGACGCCGTTCCAAGGGAGTTTCCGATGTCCTTCAATTTCAAGCATGCGGCGGCGGCCGCGCTGATCGCGGCGGTGGCTTTGCCGCTGGTCGCCCCGCTCGCCGCGCGGGCGGCGGACGTGTCGCTGCTCAACGTGTCCTACGACCCCACCCGCGAGCTCTACCAGCAGTACAACAAGCTGTTCGCGGAGAAATTCCAGAAGGACACCGGCAAGACCATCGAGATCAAGGCTTCGCATGGCGGCTCGGGCAAGCAGGCGCGCTCGGTGATCGACGGTCTCGAAGCCGATGTCGTCACCCTGGCGCTGGCCTATGACATCGACGCCATCGCCGATAAGGGCTTCCTCGACAAGGACTGGCAGAAGCGCCTGCCGGACAACTCCTCGCCCTACACCTCGACCATCGTGTTCCTGGTCCGCAAGGGCAATCCCAAGGGCATCAAGGACTGGAACGACCTGGTGAAGCCGGGCGTGCAGGTGATCACGCCGAACCCGAAGACCTCGGGCGGCGCGCGCTGGAACTACCTCGCCGCCTACGCCTATGCGCTCAAGCAGAACAATGGCGATGATGCGAAGGCCAAGGACTTCCTGAAGGCCCTGTTCAAGAACGTGCCCGTGCTCGACACCGGCGCGCGCGGCTCCACCGTCACCTTCACCGAGCGCGGCGTAGGCGACGTGCTGCTGGCCTGGGAGAACGAGGCCTTCCTGTCCAAGAAGGAATTCGGCGATGACAAGTTCGACATCGTGATCCCCTCGCTCTCGATCCTCGCCGAGCCGCCGGTCGCCATCGTCGACAAGAATGTCGACCGCAAGGGCACCCGCGCCGCCGCCGAGGCTTATCTGAAGTTCCTCTATTCCAAGGAAGGCCAGAAGCTCGCCGCCGAGAACTTCTACCGCCCGCGCGACGAGGAAGTCGCCAAGCAGTTCGACAAGGTGTTCCCGCACCTCAACCTCGTCACCATCGACGATCCCGCCTTCGGCGGCTGGCGCAAGGCACAGGCGACCCACTTCTCCGACGGCGGCGTTTTCGACCAGATCTACTCGAACTGACCCCGCCACCGCCTCTCGTTTTCCTCCGACACCTTCGCGCCGGACCTTGCTTGAGGTCCGGCGCCTCTGTCGTAAACGCGCCGGAGCCCGCACTTGGCCGACAGTTACCTGCCCGTCTCCACACCGCGCGCGCCTGCCGCGCGGCAGCAGAGCGTCATCCCGGGCTTCGGCCTGACGCTGGGCCTCACCGTGCTCTGGCTCTCGCTGGTGGTGCTGATCCCGCTGGCCGCGCTGTTTCTGAAGACGGCGGAACTGCCGCTCGACCGCATCGTGGCGATCCTCACCTCGCCGCGCACGCTGAACGCGTTCAAGATTTCGTTCGGCCTGTCGCTGGTCGCCGCCAGCGTCAATCTCGTGTTCGGCGCGGTCGTGGTCTGGGCGCTGGTGCGCTATGATTTCCCCGGCCGGCGCGTGCTCGACGCGCTGATCGACATCCCCTTTGCCCTGCCCACGGCGGTCGCCGGCATCGCGCTCACCACGCTCTATGCCGAGAATGGCTGGATCGGTTCCTGGCTGGCGCCCCTCGGCATCAAGGTCGCCTTCACCCCGCTCGGCATCCTGATCGCGCTGATCTTCATCGGCCTGCCCTTCGTGGTGCGCACGGTGCAGCCGGTGCTGGAAGACCTCGACCACGAGCTGGAGGAGGCCGCCGCCACGCTCGGCGCCGGGCGCTGGACCACCATCCGCCGCGTGGTGCTGCCCGCCGTGCTGCCGGCCTTCCTCACCGGCTTCGCCCTCGCCTTCGCCCGCGCGGTCGGCGAATACGGCTCGGTGATCTTCATCGCCGGCAATCTGCCGAACGTCTCCGAGATCGCGCCGCTGCTGATCGTGATCCGGCTGGAGGAGTTCCGCTACGCCGATGCCACCACCATCGCCGCCACCATGCTGGTCGCCTCCTTCGCGCTGCTCTTCGTCATCAACGGTCTCCAGCGCTGGCAGGAGAGCCGCACCGGGAGGCTGAAATGAGTGGTCCCTCGATCCGCTCCGAGCCGGCCGCGGTCAAATGGGCGATCATCGCCGCCGCGACGGCGATCGTCGCCCTGCTGGTGATCCTGCCGCTCATCAACGTGTTCGCGCAGGCCTTCTCCAAGGGCTGGGATGCCTATACCGCCGCGCTGGCCGACCCTGACGCGCTGGCGGCGATCGAGCTGACGCTGCTCGTCACCGCGCTCTCGGTCGCGGCGAACACGACCATGGGGCTGGTCATGGCGTGGGCGATCACCAAGTTCTCCTTCCCCGGCAAGAGCTTCCTGATCACGCTGATCGACCTGCCGTTCTCGGTCTCGCCGGTGGTGGCCGGCCTCGTCTTCGTGCTGCTGTTCGGCGCGCAGGGCTATTTCGGGCCGTGGCTGATCGATCATGGCTGGAAGATCATCTTCGCCTGGCCCGGCATCACGCTCGCCACCATCTTCGTCACCTTCCCCTTCGTGGCGCGCGAGCTGATCCCGCTGATGCAGGAACAGGGCACGACGGAGGAAGAGGCGGCGGTGACGCTCGGCGCCGGCGGCTGGACCGTGTTCCGCAAGGTGACGCTGCCCAACATCAAATGGGCGCTGCTCTACGGCGTGCTGCTGTGCAACGCCCGCGCCATGGGCGAGTTCGGCGCGGTGTCGGTGGTCTCCGGCCATGTGCGCGGCGAGACCAACACCATCCCGCTGCAGGTGGAGATCCTCTACAACGAGTACCAGTTCCAGGCGTCCTTCGCGGTCGCTTCGCTGCTGGCCTTCCTCGCCATCGTCACCCTGCTGGCCAAGACCGTGCTGGAGGCCCGGCTCGGCGGCCACAAGCGCTGAGCGGCCGTCAGAACAGATAGACCGCCGCGATGAAGCCGCCGACCACCAGCACGGCGAACAGCGCGGTGACGAGGCCGAGCCGCTCCTCGATGAAGGTGCGGGCCGAAGGACCGATCCAGTACAGCAGCCCCGCCACCAGGAAGAAGCGCAGGCCGCGCGTGATCACCGACAGCACGATGAACCAGAACAGGCTGTAATGGGCGAAGCCCGAGGTGATGGTCACCACCTTGTAGGGGATCGGGGTCAGGCCCTTGATCAGGATGATCCAGTGGCCGTACTCGGCATAGGCCTGCGAAAAGGCTTCCACCTTGTCGCCATATCCATAGAGCTGGATCAGGAACAGGCCCACCGATTCATACAGCAGCGCGCCGATGGCGTAGCCGAACAGGCCGCCGACCACCGAGGCCATGGTGCAGACCAGCGCGTACCACCACGCCTTTTTCGGCTGCGCCACGCACATCGGCACCAGCATCACATCCGGCGGCACCGGGAAGAACGAGCTTTCGGCGAACGAAACCCCGGCCAGCGCCCAGGTGGCCTGGGGGCGTTCAGCGAGGTTGATGACCCAGTCGTAAAGGCGGCGCAGCATGATGACCCGAAACTGAAAAAAGTGGCGATGGAAACGGACGGTTGGAAAAAGCGTCGTGAAATCGGAAAACGGCGACGGTCAGCCCCGCCCGCGCCGGGCGATAGCGGCATCGGTATGGGCGCCCTCCCCGGCCAGCTCTTGCCGCCGCGGGGGCACCACGCCGGCGGGATAGACCGCCCGCTTGGCCGTAGCCTTGGCCGCGCCCGCCCCGCGCTTGGGCAGCTTCTCGGCGAGGCCGAGCAACTGCTCGCGCCGGCGCATCTCGGCCCAGACGTCCTCCGGCTGGATTCCCACATCCGCCCACAGCACGACCAGATTGTACAGCAGGTCCGCGCTCTCGCTCACCACGCCCGAGGCATTTCCGGTCACGCCGTCCAGCGCCACCTCGACCCCTTCCTCCGCCACCTTCTTGGCAATGAAGGCCCGGCCCTTCGCGAACAGGCGCGTGGTGCGGGGAGAGGTTCCGGAATCCTTGCGCGCGGCGAGGACGGCCTCGTGAAGACGGCGAATCGAATCACTCATGCCTTAACCTTAAGGTGAATTCGATGAACGGGATGTGGCGATTGCCGCATGCACGCAAATTGCAAGCAAAATTCGGGCCTTGCCGGCCTCACGGGGCCGGCCCGCCGCGCGGAAATCCTCCCGGTAGCGCCGCTGTGAACGCGCGGCGCCCGATACCGGGGCACTTGCGTTTTGATCCCGGCGTTCGATCGGGTTATTGAAAAGGATGGCCTGCGCGGGCGACGCCCTCCTCAATGGATGAATTCGCCTCTGGCGGATGCTGAGAACGGATGACAGAGACGTGTCGAGCTTTCCCCGTTTCCCTTCGATGAAATGCCTTGCGGTGCTTCTCGGCGCCGTGGCCGTGCTGGCCCCCGCGCTGGCCCGCGCCACGCCCTCGCTGGTGATCGAGGTGGACAGCGGAAAGGTCCTGCTCGCGGAGGAGGCCACCAAGCCGTGGTATCCCGCCTCGGTCTCCAAGCTGATGACCGCCTATGTCACCTTCCGCGCCATCCGCGCCGGCCGCGTGACGGCGCAGACTCTGGTGACGGTGAGCGAGAACGCGGCGGCCCAGAAGCCCTCGAAGATGGGCTTCAAGGTCGGCACCCAGGTCACCATCGACAACGCGCTCAAGATGATGCTGGTGAAGTCGGCCAACGACATCGCCGTGGTGCTGGCCGAGGGCGTGGGCGGCACGCTGCCGGGCTTCGTCAACGAGATGAACCAGGCCGCGCGCGATCTCGGCATGACCGGCACCCATTACGCCAACCCCAACGGGCTGCCGGACCCCGAGCAGATCACCACCGCACGCGATCTTGCCGTGCTGGCGCGCGCGATCATGACCGAGTTTCCCGAATATGAGGAACTGTTCCGCATCCCGGCCATCAAGCTCGGCAATGGGGTGATCCGCAACTACAACAAGCTGATCGACCGCTATCCCGGCGCCGACGGCATGAAGACCGGGTTCATCTGCGCCTCCGGCTTCAATCTGGTCGCCAGCGCCAAGCGCGGCGACAAGCGCGTGCTGGTGGTGGTGCTCGGCACCAATTCCGGCAAGGAGCGCACCGAACAGGCCGCGCTGCTGCTGGAAAAGGGCTTCAATCATAGCTGGAGCGTGTTCGCCGCCGCCGCGCCCACGGTGGATTCGCTGCGCAACGAAGGCGGCGCGCCGCCGGACCTTCGGGCACAGGTCTGTGGCGGCAAGCGCAAGAACACCGCATCGGAAGCCGATGACGACAGCGGCCCCTCCGCCACCGGCTTTGTCGCCTCCGGCATGGGCGACCTCGGCGCCAATGTCACCGGCGCCAGCCTGCTGGTGAACCTGCCGCCGTCGATGCCGCCGGTCCCGGTCTGGGTCGGCCCGGTGCCGAGCCAGGCGGCGCTGGACGCTGCCTATCCCCCGCCCCCGGCGAAGAAGCAGGACGCCAAGAAGCCGGCCGCCAAACCGGCCGCCAAGCCCGCGGCCAAGGACCAGCCGAAGACCGCCGCCAACGCGGCGCCCAAGCCCCCGGCAAAACCGGCGGCCAGTGCGCCGGCCAAGCCCGCGGCAGCGCCCAAGCCCGCGGCGGCGCCAAAGCCGGCGGCTTCCGCGGCCCCGTCCTATGCGCCGGTGCCTCTTCCGCCGCCGACCCCCTGAGCCTATGTAGCGGTGACCCGCGCGTTACCGCGAGGGCACGCACAGGACTATCGCCTCCATGACCGACGAGCCGCTGCCCGACCAGCCGCCAACCGACGCGCCGCGCCGGCGCCAGCCGGACCCGATCCCCGTCACCCTGCTCACTGGCTTCCTCGGGGCGGGCAAGACCACGCTGCTCAACCGGCTGCTGAGCGACCCAGGCCTCGCCGACACCGCCGTGCTGATCAACGAATTCGGCGAGATCGGGCTCGACCATCTGCTGGTGCAGCATTTCGACGACGCGACCGTCCTGCTGGCCTCGGGCTGCCTGTGCTGCACCGTGCGCGGCGATCTGGTGGAGGGGCTGGAGCACCTGCTGCGGCGCATGGACAACGGCGTCATCCCCCCGTTCCGCCGGGTGGTGATCGAGACCACCGGCCTCGCCGACCCCGCCCCGATCCTGCATGTGCTGATGATGCATCCCTATCTGGTGATGCGCTTCCGGCTCGATGGCGTCGTCACCGTGGTCGATGCCGTCAACGGCATGGCGACGCTGGACGAGCATCCCGAGGCGGTGCGTCAGGCCGCCATCGCCGACCGCATCGTGCTGACCAAGACCGACCTCGTCGACACGCCGGAGCGGCAGGCCGCTTTCGACGCGCTGCTCGCCCGTCTCGGCACGCTCGCCCCCGGCGCGCGGCGGCTCGATGCCGCGAAGGGCGAGGCAACGCCGGCGGCGCTGCTCAATGCCGGCCTGTTCGACCCGTCGGCGAAGATTCCCGACGTCGCCCGCTGGCTCTCCGCCGAGGCGGTCGACGCGGCGGAAGCGGCCGCGCGCGGCCATTCCCACGACGCCAACCGCCATGACGACCGCATCCGCGCCTTCACCGTCGCGACCGAGGCGCCGGTGTCGGCGGCGGCGATCGACATGTTCCTGGAGCTGGTGCGCGGCACGCACGGGCCGAAGCTGCTGCGGCTCAAGGGCATCGTGAAGCTGGCGGAGGACCCGGAGCATCCGGTGGTGCTGCACGGCGTGCAGCATGTGCTGCACCCGCCGAGCCAGCTTCCCGCCTGGCCGGACGACGACCGGCGCACCCGCCTCGTCATGATCGTGCGCGATGTCGAGCCAGCGGTGATCCGCCGGCTGTTCGACGCCTTCATGGGTCTGCCGGCGCCGGACCAGCCCGACGGCACGGCGCTGACCGACAACCCGCTGGCGCCGGCGACGCTGCGCCGCTGAGGCGCGCTACTGGCCGCCAGGCATCGGCGCGCCGCCGAAGGTCACGGTGGTTTCCCCGCCGGCGGGCGCCGACGGCGGCACTTCCGCGCGCGGATCTGGCACCGCTAGCACCATGGCCCAATAGACCTTGTACTTGCTGCGCGGCGCCGGCACCGCGGCGATGCCCATCGCCGTCGCGCCCGGCAGCAGCATGTTCTTGTTGTGCGAGGGGGAATCGCGCCAGCCCGAGAATGCCTCGGCGAGGGTGTGATAGCCCGCGCCCACATTCTCCACCGCCTTCAGCCCGCGAAAGCCCGCCGCCTTGAGCCGGGCGTTGAAGCTGCGCCCGCCCACGGAATGGGACAGTTCGTCCGCCGCCGCCATCGCCTTGGCCTGGCGCTCGGCCACGCTCATCAGCACCGGATCGATGCTCACGGCAGTCAGGCCCTTGCCGCGCCGATAGTCGCTGACCAGCGACGCCGCCGCCGCCGGATCCAGCGTGCCGCCCTTGGACATGTCGGCGTAGAAGGTTTCGTTGACCGGCATCTCGGTCGGAGCACTGGCGCACCCCGAGATCAGAGCCGCCAAAGCCAGTACACCGGCGAGGCACGTGAAAGAAAGTCGAGACATCATGGCCTCTGCGGTGAGAAGGAAAACGGAGCGGCGCGCGGCGCCGGGGGTCATTCGGAAGCGTCCTCGCCATCGGAGTCGTCCGCGCCGATCCTGCCGCCGCGATAGATGCTCCAGGTGGTGTAGGGAATGCCGATGCGCGCGGCCTTCAGCCGCTCCAGCACCGCGAAATGCAGGTCGCTCTTCACCGTCAGCGCGTAATCGACATTGGCGACCACGCAGCGCAGCTCGAATTTGAGGTAGCTATCGCCGAAGGCCAGCAGATACACGCGCGGCGGCGGCGAGCGCAGCACCTGCGGATGGTCGCAGGCGCAGCCGATCAGAATATCGCGCACCTCGTCGGCATCGGAATCATAGGCGACGTTGACCGGCACGATGACGCGGCCGGTGGTGTTGGCATGGGTGAAGTTCTTCACCATGCCGGTGATCAGGTCCGAATTGGGAATGACCACCGCCGCGCGGTCGAAGGTCTCGATCTCGGTGGCGCGCACGCTGATGCGGCGCACATAGCCCTCCTCGCCCTTCACCGAAATGGTGTCGCCGACGCGGATCGGCCGCTCGGCCAGCAGGATCAGGCCGGAGACGAAGTTCGACACGATAGATTGGAGGCCGAAACCGATACCGACCGAGAGCGCACCGGCGACCAGCGCTATGTTTTCGAGATTGATGCCAATCTGCCCCATCGCCATGGCGATGACCGCGATCGAGGCAACATAGCCGATGATGGTCGAGATCGAGTTCTGCAGGCCGGTGTCGAAACTGGTGCGCGGCAGGATCGCCACCGCCACCCAGCGCTGCAGCGCCCGCGCCACCAATATGCCGGCGGCGAGGAACAGCATCGCGCTCAGCACCGCGCCGATGGTGATCGTCGAGTTGCCGATGGTGAAACCGAAGGTGATGCGGTTGGCGAAATCCCTGAGGTCCGCGGTGGAGGTTCCCCAGGTCCCGACCACCAGGATCATCATCACCAGGAAGGCGACCGCTTTCAGTACGCCCGCGAGCAGCACCGCCAGCAATTCCAGGCTCGCCACCCGCACACCGAGCATCTTCGCCACGGCCCGGGCACGGGGACCGTTGGTGATGCCGTCGATGAAGAAGGCGTTGATCAGCGCGATGACCAGATAGAACGCGCCAACGGTCACCACGGCGATCAGCGAACGCGAGGCGAGGAAGCCGCCGAGATTCACGTAGCCGGCGATCAGCGCGACCAGGATGATCGTGTTCATCAGCCAGAACGGGAAGCGGATCCATTGCAGCACCGAGGTCGGCCCGGCGGATGCGGTGTCGCCGGCCTCGGGCGGCGTCTCCTCTTCCGGGTTGTCCTCGTTCAGCTTGCGGATGCTGCGCGCCGCGATCACCACCAGCGCGATGGCCATCGAGGCCGTGGTCGCGACGGTGAGCGGCACCGGCGCCACCAGCGCGCGGTGCATCGTATTCAGGAGCGCACTGGCGCCCAGCACCCAGAGCCCGGTCAGTGAGCTGTTGTAGAGCAGTTTCGCGACCGGATCGGAGAGCGGCAGCACGCGGCGGCGGCTGTCGTCGGGGGCGAGCGCGCCGAGCAGCAGGCCACGGCCGATCGCGACAACCGTCACCGCGAGGTTCAGCCCCTGCGCCACCTCGGCCACGCGTGAAGGCAGCAGGTCGAACGCCTCCAGCAGCGCCAGCGCGGCAAACAGCGCCAGCGGCGCGGCCGCCATGGTCACCAGCGCGATCAGCGCGGAGAGTGCGCACGCCTTCAGGCGCGTCAATTCCTCGCCGCTCCCGCTCTCTTCAATCCGGCGGATCGGCCGCGTGGTGACGCGCTGAAGGCCGAATACGAAAGCGACGATGCACAGAATGCCGAAGGCCACGGCAATCTGCCCGGCCACCGACATGCGGGCATTGGCGAAGGCCATCCAGTCGGTCAGCAGATAGCGAATGCCGCGCAGCTCGCCCGGGATGGCGGCGGCGGCGGACATCCAGAGCTGCGGGTCAAGCGCGCTGTAGGAACGCAGCAGCAGCGTGTCGGTGAACAGGGCGCGACGCCGGCTGGTGATGCGGTCGGCAACCTGATCCGCGCGCACTTTCAAAAGCCGCGCCTGCTTCACCACGCCGTCCAGCTCGGAGGCGCGAGCGGTAAGCTGCTCGCGCTCCTGGGTGATGGAGGGATTTTCCGGCGGCGCGCCTTCGGCCGGCTTCGGGCCGATTTCCTGAATGCGTTTCTGCAACTCGCCCAGCAGCGGATCCAGCAAAGCGATGCCGGCGGTGAGTTCGTCGCGGACAGGGTCGATCCGGCCGCGCAGACCATCAAGGTCTGACGTACTTAGGCTGTCGCGGCCGAGCGCGGCCTCCACGCTGTCGACGATGGCACGCTGGCCTTCGAGCTTGGCGTGGATCGCAGCCTGTTCGTTGGCCGGCTGAGCGAAGGCCGGGCCATTAAGGCCGGCACCCGCGATCAGCAGGATCACCGCCGCCGCGAGGAAACGAAACGCAAGCGCGCGCCACGCGCAGGCCAGTGTGCGATAAAATGCCATGATCATGAGCGGATTCGAGCCAGACGGTTTCCTGTCTCGGGCTCGATAGCGGCCAAGTCAAGGCGGCAGCAGCCAAGTCTCCCCTGAGGAGCCTCCGGCGCCGGGAAGGAAAGCTCGGTATGCGTCAGTTGCCGCGCATCGGCGGGGGGAGCATCCGCTCCTGGATCTCCGCCGCCGAGGCGAAGACCGCGAACACGTCGCCGATCAGCTCGCGCAGCCGCGAGAACGGAGTGGCCGGCGGGGTACGCATGTGGCCGACCACTTCCTCGCTGTCCAGCGAGAAGTCGGCGGCGTGGTTCACGGCGAGCCGCTTCATCCGGCCGTTATTGGGCAGAAACACCACCTGAAGGTCTTCGATGCCGCGATTTTGCGCGATCAGCACCAGCTGGCGCATCAGCGAGGAGCCGATGCCCTTGCCCTGCCACGGCCGCTCGACGCTGAACGCCGCCTCGGCGGAAGCCTGCTTTCCCTCGCGTCGCGGCAGCGGGTGCAGCTCGGCAACCGCGCGCAGTTCGCCGTCGACGAAATAACCGATCAGACTGGCATCGCCCGACATCGCCCGACGGGCGTGACGCGCCAGCGCGCTGTCCGCCATCACCCCGCCGAAGCGCATGAAGCGGCTCAGCGGGTCCAGCCGCAGGAGGTGGTCGAGGAAAATCTGCCGGTCCGAAGGGACCAGTTTGCGGATCTGCCCGAAGGCAAGTTCGGCCTCCTGCCGCGCAACAGGCGCCGCATGGTTGGCCATTGAATGTTCGGTACCGGGCATTGTCTCGCCTCGAAAACCGCAACCATTCGCTTGCTGCGGCGCACCAGAAATATGCGCACCGCACCATTATACAATATTCACGCGCGCATGGCTCGCATGCGTACAAGCCGGTGCGGTGGTAAATGTGCGCCGGCTTGGCGAGCACGACAATTGGGAAATGCGCGAGGCAGCACGCCTGTCGCCGAAGCAACGCCGACCAAGCGGAGCCGTATGGCTTCTTGCATGATTGCATATAAGCGCCGATATCCCGCGCCGTGTGCACGCCACCTTCGTTTTAGAAGCGACAGTCGATACTTGCTGCACGCGCGCCGTGCGGCTAAGCGTGCAATGCAATAGAAGAGGGGAGTTGGGCCGAGATGGAGCTCACCGCCGAAGCCGGGGGCTCGGTCCTTGCGGCGCGCTATGTAGCCCGCATGGCGGCCGGCGACATCGTTCCCGATGCCGGTCAGGCCCGCGTGGTCGCGGCGCTGGCCGATCTGGAGCAGCGGATCGCCACGCGCCGCCTCGCGCGCAAGTCTTCCGCGCTCGGCTGGCTGTTCGCCAAGCGCGAGGACACCATTCCCCGCGTGCGCGGCCTGTACATTCACGGCTCGGTCGGCCGCGGCAAAACCATGCTGGTCGACCTGTTCTACGAGTGCGTCGCGGTGCGCAAGCGCAAGCGCCGCGCCCATTTTCACGAATTCATGGCCGACGTTCACGCCCGCATCTTCAAGGTGCGCGGCGATATGAAAGCCGGACGCATCAAGGAAGCCGACCCGATCGCGCTGGTAGCAACCGCGCTCTACGAGGAAGCGTGGCTGCTGTGCTTCGACGAGTTCCACGTCACCGACATCGCCGACGCCATGATCCTCGGCCGGCTGTTCGAGAAGCTGTTCGAGTTCGGTGTCGTCATCGTCGCCACCTCGAACGTGGCGCCGGAAAATCTGTATGAGGGCGGCCTCAACCGCGCGCTGTTCCTGCCGTTCATCGCGCAGATCCAGCAGCACATGGACGTCGTGCGCATTGAGTCGCCGACCGACTACCGCATGGAGAAGCTGGACGGCGTGCGCAGCTGGCATGTGCCGACCGGCCACGAGACCCAGGCCGACATCGACCGGGAGATGGAGAAGATCTGGCACCGCCTCGTCGGCATGGACGGCGGGGCGCGGCAGACCGTGGAATCGGCCGGACGCACCATCGTGGTGCCGCGCGCCGGCAGCGGCGCGGCACGCTTCAGCTTCGAGGATCTGTGCGTCCAGCCGCTCGGCGCGTCGGACTATCTGCGTATCGCCCGCACCTATCACACGCTGCTGATCGAACACATTCCCCAGCTCGACCAGGACCGTCGCAACGAAGCGAAGCGCTTCATCACCCTGATCGACGAACTGTACGAGAAGGGCGTCAAGCTGGTGGCCTCGGCCGCCGCGGAGCCGGAAAACCTCTATCTCGGCACCGAGGGCGCGGAGGCGTTCGAATGGGCGCGCACCGTGTCGCGCCTGCACGAGATGCGCTCCAGCGACTATATTGCCCGCCCGCACGGGCGCGGCGACTCGCAGGCGAGCGGCGACACGACCGGGCTGGTCGAGACCTGATTTCGGCAGGCCGAGGCAGGTAGAGCGTTCCAGACAGGAATGGCGTCATGAGCAGGAACGGCCATAAAGACCACGCCACGCATAAATGCGCCCTGACCGGGCAGAACATCACCGCCCGCGACGGCGTGCGGCTCGACATGCTGCGGCCCTCGCTGGCCGACCATATCCGCGCCGTGCATCCCGAACTGCCGCCCGACGCGCTGATTTCGCGCAGCGCGCTCTCGCGTGAGCGTGCCGCCTTCATCGCGCAGACGCTGGAAGCCGAGCGCGGCGCGCTGACCCAGCTCGATCACGACGTGATCGACAGCCTCGCGCAGAACGACATCCTGACCGAGAATATCGAGGACGAGATCGACGAGCGCCGCAGCTTCGCCGACCGCGCCTCCGACACCATCGCCGCCTTCGGCGGAAGCTGGACCTTCATCCTGTCCTTCTGCGCGCTGATCCTGGTCTGGATGGGGGTGAACGTCGCGATGGCGGCTTCCGCGCCCTTCGACCCCTACCCGTTCATCCTGCTGAACCTCGTCCTGTCGTGCATCGCCGCGCTTCAGGCCCCGATCATCATGATGAGCCAGAAGCGGCAGGAGGCGAAGGACCGGCTGCGCTCGCAGAACGACTACCGGGTCAACCTCAAGGCCGAGCTGGAAATCAGGCATCTGCACGAGAAGATCGACCACATGCTCACCCATCAGTGGCAGCGTCTGGCGGATATCCAGTCGATTCAGATCGAGCTGATGGAAGACCTGCTGCAACGCCGGCGCTGAAGCGGCCGCCGCAGGACGTGCGACGCTGGCGCCGCACACAGGCGAAGCTCCTCGCCGAGGGCATGGCAGCCTTGCGCGAACGGCGGAAGGCGAGCATCTTGGATAGCTACCTGGATACCTTTATCGGGCAGGATTCAGAAGATCGCGAGCCTCATCGGCAGGCATCGTGAATCTTGTATTCCATATGCCAAGCATTGTCGGAAAGTCGTAGCCCCGCAGGGTTACGCTGAGGGGCTTCATCGCTTGAACCATGCGGCGAGAAGGGTTATCGGAAGCCGCGCGGCGGAGCGCCGCACCTCTCCCAAGGAATGTCAGGAAATCTCATGGCTCGAGCAAAGATTGCACTGATCGGGGCCGGTCAGATCGGCGGCACGCTCGCCCTTCTCGCGGGTCTCAAGGAACTTGGCGACGTCGTGCTGTTCGATGTCGCGGAAGGTATTCCGCAGGGCAAGAGCCTGGACATCGCCGAGGCTGCGCCGGTGCTCGGGTTCGACGCCGCTCTCTCGGGCACGAATTCCTACGAGGCGATCGCCGGCTCCGACGTGATCATCGTCACCGCGGGCGTGCCGCGCAAGCCGGGAATGAGCCGCTCGGACCTGATCGGCATCAACCTCAAGGTCATGGAACAGGTCGGCGCGGGCATCGCCAAATACGCCCCCGACGCTTTCGTGATCTGCATCACCAACCCGCTCGACGCCATGGTGTGGGCGCTGCAGAAGGCCTCCGGCCTGCCCACCCACAAGGTGGTCGGCATGGCCGGCGTGCTGGACTCGGCCCGCTTCCGCTATTTCCTCGCCGATGAGTTCAAGGTCTCGGTCGAGGACGTGACCGCCTTCGTGCTCGGCGGCCACGGCGACGACATGGTTCCGCTGGTGCGCTACTCGGGCGTCGCCGGCATCCCGCTGCCGGACCTGGTGAAGATGGGCTGGACCAGCCAGGAGAAGGTGGACGCCATCGTCGACCGCACCCGCAAGGGCGGCGGCGAGATCGTCAACCTGCTCAAGACCGGCTCGGCCTTCTATGCGCCGGCCGCCTCGGCCATTGAGATGGCGACCTCCTATCTGCGCGACAAGAAGCGCCTGCTGCCCTGCGCCGCCTACCTCACCGGCGAGTATGGCGTGGACGGCCTCTATCTCGGCGTGCCGGTGATCATCGGCGCCGGCGGCGTCGAGCGCGTGGTCGAGATCAGCCTCGACAAGGCCGAACAGGCCATGCTCGACAAGTCGATCGCCTCGGTCGAGGAACTGGTCGGCGAATGCAAGAAGATCGCCCCCGACCTCGCCAAGTGAGGTCAGGCGACCGGCGCGGAAATTCGGGCAGCCTTCACAAGTTCGGGGGCTGCCCTTTCCATCCGGATCATGGTGCCGATCTTGCTTCGACGTGCCTTTGAGATTGTCGGGAACGTGCCTTGGTGCATTTTTGCAGGACTGTGCCGCATTCCTGCGGCATTCATGAAGTCAACACGAGACTTATATAGACGCTGACCCGAGCTTTCGCCCCGAACATCCGGGGCACCGGGCCCCCTCTCCGCACCATGGCGGGCAGGATGTTCGGGATGGAAGCTCTGTCCCCGGACCAATAGTGGTCCTCTAGGAGCCGACGATGTCGCGCGCGGACTTGAACGAAGCCTTGCTCAACACCTCCTTCCTCTACGGCGCCAATGCGGCCTGGATCGAAGATCTCTATGCCCGCTACGAGGCCGACCCGTCATCGGTGGACGCGGAATGGCAGGCCTTCTTCGCCGGCCTGAAGGACGCCCCCGCCGATGTCGAGAAGAGCGCCCGCGGCGCCTCCTGGAAGCGGGACAACTGGCCGATCCACGCCAATGGCGAGCTGGTCTCGGCCATGGACGGCAATTGGATCGAGGTTGAGAAGGCCGTCGGCAAGAAGGTCGAGGCCAAGGTCGCCGAGAAGGCGCAGAAGTCCGGCGTCGAGCTGAGCTCCGCCGATGTCCAGCAGGCCACCCGCGACTCGGTCAAGGCGCTGATGATGATCCGCGCCTATCGCATGCGCGGCCATCTCCACGCCAAGCTCGATCCGCTGGGCCTTGAGCCCGAGCGCCTCGCGCCCGAGCTGGACCCGGCGTCCTACGGCTTCCGCGAGGCCGACCTCGACCGCCCGATCTTCATCGACTACGTTCTCGGCTTGGAGTTCGCCACCGTCCGCCAGATGGTCGCGATCCTTCAGCGCACCTATTGCGCCACGCTCGGCGTCGAGTTCATGCACATCTCCTCGCCCGAGGAGAAGGCGTGGATCCAGGACCGCATCGAAGGACCCGACAAGGAAATCAGCTTCACCCGCGAGGGCAAGCGCGCGATCCTCAACAAGCTGGTGGAGGCCGAGGGCTTCGAGAAGTTCCTCGACGTTCGCTACACCGGCACCAAGCGCTTCGGCCTCGATGGCGGCGAGAGCCTGATCCCGGCGCTGGAGCAGATCATCAAGCGCGGCGGCCAGCTCGGCGCCAAGGAGATCGTGCTGGGCATGGCCCATCGCGGCCGCCTGAACGTGCTCACCCAGGTTATGGGCAAGCCGCACCGCGCGCTGTTCCACGAGTTCAAGGGCGGCTCCTGGGCCCCCGACGAGGTGGAAGGCTCCGGCGACGTGAAGTATCACCTCGGCGCCTCCTCGGACCGCGAGTTCGACGGCAACCAGGTCCACCTGTCGCTGACAGCCAACCCCTCGCATCTGGAAATCGTCGATCCGGTGGTGCTCGGCAAGTGCCGCGCCAAGCAGGACCTGCTCGGCGACAGCGAGCGCACCCAGGTGCTACCGCTGCTGCTGCACGGCGACGCCGCCTTCGCCGGCCAGGGCGTGGTGGCCGAATGCCTCGGCCTGTCCGGCCTCAAGGGTCATCAGACCGGCGGCTCGATCCACTTCATCATCAACAACCAGATCGGCTTCACCACCTATCCGCGTTTCTCGCGCTCCTCGCCCTATCCCTCGGATGTGGCGAAGACCATCGAGGCGCCGATCTTCCATGTGAACGGCGACGATCCCGAGGCGGTGACCTTCGCCGCCAAGATCGCGATCGAATTCCGCCAGCGCTTCCGCAAGCCGGTGGTGGTGGACATGTTCTGCTACCGCCGCTTCGGCCATAACGAAGGCGACGAGCCGGCCTTCACCCAGCCGCTGATGTACAAGGCCATCAAGCAGCACCCGACCACGCTCGAAATCTACTCGAAGAAGCTCGAAGCCGAGGGCGTGATCGAGGCGGGCGAGTTCGACAAGATGAAGGCCGACTGGCGCGCGCGGCTCGACGGCGAATACGACGCCGGCCAGGCCTACAAGCCCAATAAGGCCGACTGGCTGGATGGCCGCTGGGCCGGGCTCAAGGTCGCCGATGGCGAGGACGACCCGCGCCGCGGCGTGACCGGCGTCGCGCTCGACGAACTGCGCGAGATCGGCAACAAGATCACGACCGTGCCCGAGGGCTTCCACGTCCACCGCACCATCCAGCGCTTTCTGGACGCCCGCCGCAAGGCGATCGTCACCGATGGCGCCGGGATCGACTGGTCGACCGCCGAAGCGCTCGCCTTCACCACGCTGCAGCTCGAAGGCCATCCCGTCCGCCTGTCCGGCCAGGATTGCGAGCGCGGCACCTTCTCGCAACGCCACTCCGTGCTGATCGACCAGGAGAACGAGGAGCGCTACACCCCGTTCAACCACCTGTCGGACAATCAGGCGCATTACGAGGTCATCAACTCGATGCTCTCGGAAGAGGCGGTGCTTGGGTTCGAATACGGCTATTCACTATCCGAGCCCAACGCGCTGACGCTCTGGGAAGCCCAGTTCGGCGACTTCGCCAACGGCGCGCAGGTGATCTTCGACCAGTTCCTGTCCTCGGGCGAGCGCAAGTGGCTGCGCATGTCCGGCCTCGTCTGCCTGCTGCCGCATGGCTATGAAGGCCAGGGCCCTGAGCACTCCTCCGCCCGTCTGGAGCGCTATCTCCAGATGTGCGCCGAGGACAACATGCAGGTCGCCAACCTGACGACGCCGGCGAATTATTTCCATGCCCTGCGCCGCCAGCTGAAGCGCGACTTCCGCAAGCCGCTGATCCTGATGACGCCGAAGAGCCTGCTGCGCCACAAGCGCGCCGTCTCCTCGCTCGCCGAGTTCGGCCCCGGCACCACCTTCCACCGCGTGCTGTGGGACGACGCGCAGAGCCAGACGGTGAAGGCGCCCGAGGCCATCATCCTCAAGCCGGACAGCGAGATCCGCCGGGTCGTGCTGTGCTCGGGCAAGGTCTATTACGACCTGTACGAGGAGCGCGAGCGCCGGGGCATCGACGACATCTACCTGATGCGCGTCGAGCAGCTTTTCCCGTTCCCGCTCAAGACTCTGGTTCAGGAGCTCTCGCGCTTCAAGCAGGCCGAGATCGTCTGGTGCCAGGAAGAGCCGAAGAACCAGGGCGCCTGGGCTTTCGTGCAGCCTTATCTGGAATGGGTGCTGGAACAGACCGGCTCGGCTTCGGCCCGCCCGCGCTATACCGGCCGCCCCGCTTCCGCCGCCACCGCGACGGGCCTGATGTCGAAGCATCTGGCCCAGCTCAAGGCGTTCTTGCAGGACGCGCTGGGCTAACAAGCCCCGCGCGCCCCCGACCGATTGACGAACCGACAGGGAGCGCCGGCTAGGCAGCCGGCCAGAGGGTAAGGAAAACGAGCATGGCCACCGAGATCCGCGTTCCCACGCTGGGCGAATCGGTCACCGAAGCGACCATCGGCAAGTGGTTCAAGAAGGCGGGCGAGGCCGTCGCCGCCGACGAGCCGATCGTGGAACTCGAAACCGACAAGGTGACGATCGAGGTCCCCGCCCCCGCCGCCGGCGTGCTGTCGGAAATCATCGCCAAGGACGGCGAGACCGTCGGCGTCGGCGCCCTGCTCGGCCAGATTGGCGAAGGCAGCGGCGCGGCTCCCGCTCCGGCCAAGGCCGACGCCCCGAAGGCCGAAGCGCCCAAGGCCGAGGCCCCGAAGCCGGCTCCCGCCCCGGCCGCCGCTCCCGCTCAGGCCGCTGCCGGCTCGAACGGTCCGGCCGTCGCCAAGATCGCCGCCGAAACCGGCCTCAACCTCTCGCTGCTGGCCGGCTCGGGCAAGGACGGGCGCGTGACCAAGGGCGATGCGCTTGCGGCGCTCGCCAATCCTCCGGCCGCCGCGCCGGCGCCCGTGCAGGTGCGCGCCCCCTCCGCCCCGGCCGACGCCTCGCGCGAAGAGCGCGTGAAGATGACCAAGCTGCGCCAGACCATCGCCAAGCGGCTGAAGGACGCGCAGAACACCGCCGCGATGCTCACCACCTTCAACGATGTCGACATGTCGGCGGTGATGAGCCTGCGCGCGCAGTACAAGGACGTGTTCGAGAAGAAGCACGGCGTGAAGCTCGGCTTTATGGGCTTCTTCAGCAAGGCCGTCATCCAGGCGCTCAAGGACGTGCCCGAGGTCAATGCCGAGATCGACGGCCAGGACCTGATCTACAAGAACTACTACAATATCGGCATCGCGGTCGGCACCGATAAGGGCCTCGTGGTCCCGGTGGTGAAGGACGCCGACGAGCTGTCCATCGCCGGCATCGAGAAGGCGATCGCCGGTTATGGCCGCAAGGCGCGTGACGGCAAGCTCGGCATCGAGGACATGCAGGGCGGCACCTTCACGATCACCAATGGCGGCATCTACGGCTCGCTGATGTCGACGCCGATCCTCAACGCCCCGCAGTCCGGCATTCTCGGCATGCACCGCATCGAGGAGCGTCCGGTAGTGGTCAAGGGTCAGGTCGTGGTCCGCCCGATGATGTATCTGGCGCTGTCCTATGATCACCGCATCGTCGACGGCAAGGGCGCCGTGACCTTCCTGGTCCGCGTCAAGGAAGCGCTGGAAGACCCGACCCGCCTCGTGCTGGACCTGTGATCGGCGCGGGCCAGTGATCCGGGCCTGCCTGTGAGCCGGGTGCTGGCCCGGCGGAGGATAGGATGAACTATCTGAGCGAGTTCGCGGCCCTCATGGCCGTGTTCGCGGTGGTTATCGTGGCGCCGGGGGCGGATTTCGCCCTCGTCGTGCGCCAGAGCGTGGTGCATGGCCGGCGCGCGGCGCTGGTCACCAGCTTCGGCATCGGCGCGTCGCTGCTGTTCCACATCAGCTACACGCTGCTCGGCCTCGGCCTCATCGTGTCGCAGTCGCTGGCGCTGTTCGCGCTGATCAAGTGGCTCGGCGTCGCCTATCTGCTCTATCTCGGCATCAAGTCGTTCTTCGAGAAGCCGCTGGACATCGACGAGGGCGCGCTCGCCACGGAAGCGGGCGCGCGGCGTTCCATGTCGCTGGCCGCCTGCTTCGGCGCGGGGTTCCTCACCAACGCGCTGAACCCCAAGCCGGTGCTGTTCTTCCTCTCGCTATTCGCCACGCTGGTGAGCCATGAGACGCCGGTCGCCGTCTCGTTCCTGTACGGGATCGGTATGGCGAGCGCGCTGATCGCCTGGTTCGCCGGCGTTACGCTGTTCTTCACCAATCCGCTGGTCCGCGCCCGCTTCAAGGCGTGGGGACGCTGGTTCAACCGCGTGACCGGCGCGACCTTCGTTCTGCTCGGCCTGCGCCTTGCCGCCCAGAAGGCCGGCTGACCACTCACGAGACTTCAAGGCACCGCCCAAAGGAAACGACCAATGTCCTCCTACGATCTTGTCGTCATCGGCACCGGCCCCGGCGGCTATGTGTGCGCGATCCGCGCCTCTCAGCTCGGCCTCAAGGTCGCGGTGGTGGAAAAGCGCGCCACCTTCGGCGGAACCTGCCTGAACATCGGCTGCATTCCCTCCAAGGCGCTGCTGCACGCCTCGCATCTGTTCGACGAGGCCAATCACAGCTTCGCGCAGATGGGCATCGTGGTCGATAAGCCCAAGCTCGACCACAAGGCGCTGCTCGGCTTCAAGGACCAGGCGGTGGACGGCAACACCAAGGGTGTCGCCTTCCTGATGAAGAAGAACAAGATCGACACCTATCACGGCACCGCCTCGATCCCGGCGACGGGCAAGGTCGACGTCGCCATGGCCGACGGCACCGCTCAGTCGCTGGAGACCAAGGCGATCGTGATCGCCACCGGCTCGGATGTGGCGAAGCTTCCCGGCATCGAGATCGACGAGACCCGCGTCGTCTCGTCAACCGGCGCCATCGCGCTTGAGAAGGTGCCCGGCAAGCTGCTGGTGGTCGGCGCCGGCGTCATCGGGCTGGAGCTCGGCAGCGTGTGGCGCCGCCTCGGCGCCGAGGTCACGGTGGTCGAATATCTCGACCGCATCCTGCCGGGGATGGACCTCGAAGTCGCCAAGTCGTTCCAGCGCATCTTGGAAAAGCAGGGCATCGCCTTCAAGCTCGGCGCCAAGGTCACCGGCGTCGACAGTTCGGGCAAGGTGCTGAAGGTCGGCGTCGAGCCGGCCGCCGGCGGTGCCGCAGAGACGCTGGAGGCCGATGTGGTGCTGGTCGCCATCGGCCGCGTGCCCTACACCGAAGGGCTCGGGCTGGAGGCGCTCGGCGTCGAGACCGACAAGCGCGGCCGCGTGGTCACCGATCACTATTACCGCACCAACGTGCCCGGCATCTTCGCCATCGGCGACGCCATTGTCGGCCCGATGCTGGCCCACAAGGCCGAGGACGAGGGCGTGGCGATCGCCGAACTGCTGGCGGGCCAGGCCGGCCATGTGAATTACGACGTCATCCCGGCCGTGGTCTATACCTCGCCGGAAGTGGCGAGCGTCGGCAAGACCGAGGAAGAGCTCAAGAGCGCCGGCATCGCCTACAAGGTCGGCAAGTTCCCGTTCCTCGCCAATGGCCGCGCCAAGGCGAACAACGAGACCGACGGCTTCGTGAAGTTCCTCGCCGACGCCACCACCGACAAGGTGCTGGGCGCCCACATCATCGGCGTCGAGGCCGGCGAGATGATCCATGAATGCGCGGTGCTGATGGAGTTCGGCGGCTCGTCCGAGGACCTCGCCCGCACCTGCCACGCCCACCCCACCCGCTCAGAGGCGGTGAAGGAAGCGGCGATGGCGGTGGAGAAGCGCGCCATCCACATGTGAAGCGCGGCGTTCACGACATAAAAACGGCCCGGAAGGCGACTTCCGGGCCGTTCGCGTTCGGAGGAATGCGGGTTCAGGTGCCCTTGGTGTCGGTCTGTACCGGGGTCGAGGCGGTGTGGCCCGGCGAGCAGTCGGCGAGCGCGGCGCCGGAGGCCGCAGCGGTCAGGGCAAGTGCGCAGAGCGCGGTGGCAAGACGCTTCATCAGACACTCTCCTCAGAGGTTAGGTTGACGATGGGGAAAAGTGTCGCCCGCTTTGCCCGCGATGAAAAGACCGGCACCGGCACCTAGGTGCCTCAATAGACGGCAGAAGCGGCGGTCTCACGCATCCGTGTAGGTCACGGCTTCGATCTTCCAGCCATCGGGATCGAACAGGAAGGCGGCATAATACCCCTCGCCATAATGCGGGCGGAGCCCCGGAGCGCCCTCGTCGCGCCCGCCCGTCGCCACCCCCGCCGCATGGAAGGCACGCACCGCCGCGCGCGAAGGCGCCATGAAGCACAGATGAAAGCCCGGCGGCGGCACCACTTTGTCCGCGCGGTGCTGAATCCAGAACGGCGCGGCGCCGGGCGTGCCCTCCGGCGAGGGCAATTCGCCTTCTGGTCCCCAGCAGGCGGATTCGCCCTCGGGCTCGGGATGGGAGGACACCCGTGTGAACCCGAGCGGCGCCAGCACCGCGTCATAGAAGGCGAGTGAACGTTCATAGTCGGAAACGCCGATCGACATATGCTCGATCATCGGGCGGATCGTCTGCATGCGTGTCTCCCTGTCCGTCATCGCGCGCGCGGATGGGCGGATTTCCACGCCGCCATCAGCGCCGCCGAATCCACCGCGGCGTAAATCTGCGTGGTCGCGAGCGAGGCGTGGCCGAGCAGCTCCTGGATCGAGCGCAGATCGCCGCCCCGCGCCAGAAGATGGGTGGCGAAGGAGTGGCGCAGCGCGTGCGGCGTCGCGCTGTCCGGCAGGCCGAGGCTGCCGCGCATCCGCTCCACCGCGAGCTGGACGATACGCGGCGAGAGCGGCCCGCCCTTGGCGCCGCGAAACAGCGCGCGGTCGGGCTCCAGCTCATAGGGACAGGCGCGGGCATAATCGTCGATCAGCGCCAGCACGCCGGGCAGCACCGGCACCATGCGGGTCTTGTTGCCCTTGCCGTGGACGATGATCTGGTCGCCGCGCCCCGGCTCGGGCATGTCGCGCCGGTGCAGGCCGAGCGCTTCGGAAATACGCAGGCCGGAGCCGTAGAGCAGCGAGATCACGGCGGCGTCGCGCGCCAGCACCCAGGGCTCGCGGTTCTCGCCCGCGCGGGTATCCGCATTGCCCAGCGCCCGCGCGTCGTCGACTGAGACCGGGCGCGGCAGGGTTTTGGCGATGCGTGGCGCCTTCACCGCCGTCAATGCACCGACCTTGCCGAGCCCCTCGCGCTCCATATGGCGGGCGAAGGAGCGGGCGGCGGCGAGAAAGCGCATCTGCGTGCGCGGCTCGATGACCTCCGCCCGCCGCGCCGCGATCACCGCGCGCACATCGCGCGGATGTAGCGCGCCCAACGCCGCCATGTCCGGCGGCGCGCCGATGTGGCCGGCGAGCAGGCCGAGAAAGACGAGCAGGTCGCGGGCATAGGCTTCGCGGGTCTTGGGCGAGAGCCGACGCTCATGGGCCAGCCGCGCCAGCCATGCCTTGGCGACGGCGGCAACATCGGGCGCCGCGCCGGCCATCAGCGCGTCTTCCGCGCGGGCCGCCTTCTGCGCATCGGTGCTGGCCATGGTGTCTCCTGCAGTGAGGCGGCAAGGATGCCGCGGTGTTCTTAACGTCGCCCTTCCACCGCATCACCCTGCTGGACGACGACGGGCCTATCCGGCTACGCCTGCGGGCGGGATGACGCTATGAAGGCATGATGCCGCAGACAAGCCCCGCCGATTCACCGTCCCTGTTCCCGCCGCGCGAGACCATCGCGGACGTGCTGCTGCCGGTCGCGGTCGGTTCGGCCTATTCCTATCGCGTGCCGGAAGGCATGAGCGTGGAGCCGGGCGACATTGTGGTGGTACCGCTCGGCACGCGGCGCCTTCTCGGCTGCGTCTGGCCCCGCGCGGAGGGTGCTCCGACGGTCGATCCCGCGAAGCTCAAGCCGATCCATCGCAAATATGACGTGCCCCCGCTCCGGGCGGACATGCTGGCCTTCATCCGCTGGATCGCCGAGTACACGGTGACGCCGCCTGGCATGGTGCTGCGCCTCGCCCTGCGCCATGACGAGACGCGTGGCGAAGGGCGCGAGCGCACCGGCGTGCGCGCCACGGGTCGCCGGCCCGAGCGCATGACGGCCGCGCGCGAGCGGCTGATCACAGCGCTGGCGGACGGCTTCGTGCGTGCCAAGGCGGATGCCGCGCGGGAGGCGGGCGTCTCGCCCTCGGTGGTGGACGGGCTGATCGACGACGGCGCGCTGGAAACCGTGGTGCTGCCGCCGGAGCCCGCCGCGGAGCCGCCGGACCCCGACCATGCGGTGCCGGAATTGCTGCCGGCGCAGGCCGAGGCCGCCGCCGAGCTGAGCGCGGCGGTGAGCGCGCGCGCCTTCAAGGCGCATCTGCTCGACGGCGTGACCGGCTCGGGCAAGACGGAGGCCTATTTCGAGGCGGTGGCGACCGCGATCCGCGAAAAACGTCAGGTGCTGATCCTGATGCCGGAGATCGCCCTGACGCAGGCCTTCCTCGACCGCTTCACCCGGCGCTTCGGCGTGGCGCCGGGACAGTGGCATTCCGCCGTCGCCACCAAGAAGCGCTCCCGGCTGTTCGCGGGCGTCGCCTCGGGCGAGGTCTCCGTTGTGGCGGGGGCGCGTTCCGCGCTGTTTCTCCCCTTCCGCGATCTCGGCCTCATCATCGTCGATGAGGAGCATGACGGCGCCTACAAGCAGGAAGACGGCGTGCATTACCACGCCCGCGACATGGCGGTGGTGCGCGCCCGCCTCGTCGGCGCGCCGATCGTCCTCGCCTCCGCCACCCCCTCGCTGGAAACCGAGGTCAATGCCCGACGCAGGCGCTACACCCGCCTGCATCTGCCCGAGCGCTTCGCCGGCACCCGCGTGCCGCGGCTGGAGCCGATCGACCTGCGCCGCGACGGTCCGCCCAAGGGCAAGTGGATCGCCCCGCGCCTCGTGCAGGAGATGGAGCGCACCATCGAGGCCGGGGGGCAGTCGCTCTTGTTCCTCAACCGGCGCGGCTATGCCCCGCTCACCTTGTGCCGGGCCTGCGGACATCGCATCAAATGTCCGTCCTGCTCGTCCTGGCTGGTGGAGCATCGTTTCCGCCGCCGGCTGGAGTGCCACCAATGCGGCTACGCCACGCCGGTGCCGAGCGAATGCCCGTCCTGCCACGAGCCGAACGCGCTGATCCCCTGCGGGCCGGGCGTGGAGCGGCTGCATGAGGAAGTGGCGGCGCTGCTGCCCCATGCCCGCACGCAGGTGCTGTCCAGCGATCTTGCCGGCGGCGTGGAGCGGCTGCGCGCCGAACTGAAGGCCATCGAGGACGGCGAGGTCGATGTGGTGGTCGGCACCCAGCTCGTCGCCAAGGGGCACAATTTCCCCGGCCTCGCGCTGGTCGGCGTGATCGATGCCGATGTGGGACTGGGGCACGGGGATCCCCGCGCGGCGGAGCGCACCTTCCAGCTGCTGCATCAGGTCGCCGGCCGCGCCGGCCGCGCGCAGGTCGAGGGCCGCGCCTTCCTGCAGACCTACATGCCCGAGCATCCGGTGATGCAGGCGCTGGTGGCGGGCGACCGCGACGCCTTTTACGACCGCGAGATCGCGGTGCGCGAGGAGGCGCATCTTCCGCCCTTCGCCCGATTCTGCGCACTCATCGTCTCCGGTACCGACGCCCATGCCGCGCAGGCGCATGCGCGCGCACTCGCCGCCTGCTCGCCGCGCGCGGAGGAGGTGCGCGTGCTTGGCCCGGCGGAGGCGCCGCTGGCGCTGGTGCGCGGGCGCCACCGCTTCCGCCTGCTGACGCGCGCGCCGCGCGGCTACGACCTCTCGGCCTATGTCTGGCGATGGATGGCCGGCGCGCCGCGTCCGACCGGAAATCTCAAGGTCGAGATCGACATCGACCCGCAGAGCTTCCTGTAGCGGCTCAATCGACCGGACGCGGGCGGCGGTTCTCGTCAATGGCGACGAAAGTGAAGATCGCTTCGGTCACCTTGATCATGTCCTCGGCCTCGCGCTTGCGGCGCCACGCCTCGATCCGCACCCGCATCGAGGTGCGCCCGGTCGAGAGCACCGCGCCGTAGAAGCTCACCTCGTCGCCGACCAGCACCGGGTTGAGGAAGCTCATCGCCTCCACCGCCACCGTCGCCGCCCGCCCCTTGGAGCGCCGCGCGGCGACATTGCCGGCCGCGAGGTCCATATGCGCCATAAGCCAACCGCCGAAGATATCGCCGGCCGGGTTGGTATCGGCCGGCATGGCGATCATGCGGATGACCGGGCTGCCATAGTCGTGCGGGTCCATCGGAGAGAGCCTGTCTTGAGGTGGGAGAGCCCGCGGGTGCGGGGAACACGCACCGTTACCGAAGCGCCGTGCGGACCAGTCGCAGGGTTTCGCGCGCAGGTCGCGCGTGTTCAGTGAAGCCGCAAGCAACAATCGTGCAAGCGCCTCGCCGCTTTGCAAATTCCCGGCGCCTCGCCCCTCCCCGGATCCGCGACGGCGGAGCCGCCGCACCCATTGACGACCGCGCTGCGAGGACATAGCTTCCCCAGCATGATGGTGACCCTTTGGAGAGCGCCCGCCCGCTTCGGCCGGCGAATTCGTCGCCCGGCCGATTGAATCGGCCGGGATTTCTGACGCGCGTCCTCTCTCTTCTCCCGTCATCGGAATTCGCCATGACCGCCGACCTGTTTCGCCATCGCCTCGTCGTCGAGGCCGATGCCCATCCCAATCTCATGCTCCGCCTGTTGGAGCCTTTTGTCCTCCACGACGTGCAGCCGACCCGTGTGCGCATCGACGGCCCGTCCGACGGACGGATCGACCCCGCCCAGCTCGGCGAGCTGCGCGCCGAAATCGCTTTTGTCGCCCCGGTTGAGCTCGCCGAGCGGCTGTGGGCGCGCATCGACGTGATGGTCCCGGTGCGCTCATCGCACCTGGTATCCAACATGGCGAACATGGCGGCCGCCTGACGGCAGGCATGCGCGCAGGGCGCTCCCCAGCCCGGGCGATTTATGTTTTCCTGCCGACGGGCACCCTCCGCCCGGCGTGAAAACCACATCAGGACCTTGCGACATGCTCGCGCAGCTCGGCGCCATCGCTTTCATCGTGGCGCCGGTGTTCGGGCTGATCGGCCTCGGCTTCGTCGCCTCGGTCGCCGGCCATCTGCGCGAGCGTGCCGCCGAGGGCCTGTCCGAATATGTGTTCGGCCTCGCCGTTCCGGTGCTGATCTTCAAGACGCTGGCTGAGGCGAAGCTGCCGGAGGCCGGGCAGCCCTGGGGCTACTGGATCGCCTATTTCACCGGCGCCTTCGCGGTGTTCGCGCTCGGCATGCTGGCAGCGCGCCGGCTTTTTGGGCGCGACTACACCGAATCGGTGATCCACGGCCTCACCTCCGGCCAGGGCAACACCGTGTTCGTCGGCGTGCCGCTGATCCTCCAGGCCTATGGGCCCGAAGGTGCGGTGCCGCTGTTCCTGCTGCTGGCGGTGCACCTGCCGATTATGATGCTGGTCGCCATCGTGCTGACGGAAGGCGCCTCCGGCGGGCTCTCCGCTGCCAGCCTGCGCCGGCTGGCGCGGCTGCTGGCGTTCAATCCGATCCTGCTGGGCATCTTCTTCGGCGCCATCGCCAAGCTGGTCGACTTCCAGCCCGGCGGGCTGCTCAAGCAGACGCTCGACATGCTCGCCGCCTCCGCCGTGCCCTGCGCGCTGGTGTCGCTGGGGCTGGCGCTGCACCGCTATCCGATGCGCGGCGATTTCGGCCCGGCGCTGACTATCGCGCTGCTGAAGCTGATCGTGCACCCGGCCATCGTGTTCGCGCTGGTGCAGGTGCTGCCCATGCCGCCGGTCTGGGCGAATGTGGCGGTGGTATTCGCCGCCATGCCCTGCGGCATCAACGCCTATCTGCTGGCGCAGCGCTACGGCGTCGGCGTCGCCGCCTCGGCCGGCGCGGTCTCGCTGTCGACCGTGCTCAGCCTGTTCACCGTGACGGTGTGGTTCCTGATCCTCGGCGTGGGATAGCTTCCGGCATGTCTTACGCCAGCGCCCGCAGACGCGCCTCCTCGGGCGTCATGCCGGCCGCGCGCAGCGCCCGCAGGCTCTGCGAGCCGCGCGACTTGGAGAGCTTGCGCCCGTCCAGCTCCATGAGCAGCGTGTGGTGGCTGTAGGCCGGCGCCGGCAGGCCGAGCAGTTCCTGAAGCAGGCGATGGATGGCGGTCGCCTCATAAAGGTCCGCCCCGCGCACGACGTGGCTGATGGCCTGCTCCGCGTCGTCGACCACCACGGAAAGATGGTAGCTGGTCGGCGTGTCCTTCCGGGCGATCACCACATCGCCCCAGAGCTCGGGCCGCGCCGCGACCGGTGTGCCCGCCTCGTCCCAGAACAGCGACCTGCCCACCCGCTCCAGCGCGGCGGCCATGTCGAGCCGCAGCGCGAACGGCTCCCCGGCCTGCCGGCGGCGGGCGCGCTCGGCATCGCTCATCGCCGCGCGCGGGAACGGGAACAGCGGCGCCCCGTCCGGATCGCGCGGCCAGCCGGGGCGGGAGTCGAGCGCCTGCCTTATGTCGCTGCGGCTCTCGAAGCTCTCATAGACCAGCCCCATCGCCGCGAGCCGCTCCAGCGCGTCGCGGTAGGCGTCCATGTGCTCGGACTGCCGGCGCACCGGCTGTTCCCACTCAAGACCCAGCCAGCCGAGGTCCTCATGAATGGCCGCCTCGAACTCCGGACGGCAGCGCGTGGCGTCGATGTCCTCGATGCGCAGCAGGAACCGCCCGCCGGCTGCCTGCGCCATCCGCGCGTTGATCAGCGCCGAGCGGGCATGGCCAAGATGAAGCAGGCCGTTCGGGCTCGGCGCGAAGCGGAAGGCGGGGCGGAAACTCGACATGGCGCCAGTGAGACAGCAGCGGAAGCCGGAGGCAAGCCGCCGTGCTGCGCGCCGCACGCCGGTCGCCTCGTGGAAACGAAAATGGCCGGGACAGAGGCCCGGCCATTACGTCAGATTGGCAGGTGGCGCCGCCTCAGAACTGGCGGGCGACCATCATCTTCTTGATCTCGGCGATCGCCTTGGCCGGGTTCAGCCCCTTCGGGCAGGCCTTGGCGCAGTTCATGATGGTGTGGCAGCGATAGAGCCGGAACGGGTCTTCAAGGTCGTCCAGCCGGTCGCCGGTGGCCTCGTCGCGGGAATCGATCAGCCAGCGATAGGCCTGCAGCAGTGCCGCCGGGCCGAGATAGCGGTCGCCGTTCCACCAGTAGCTCGGGCACGAGGTCGAGCAGCAGGCGCACAGGATGCACTCATAGAGCCCGTCGAGCTTCTCGCGGTCGGCGCGCGCCTGCGGCCACTCCTTTTCCGGCGAAGGGGTCTCGGTATGCAGCCACGGCTCGACCGAAGCGTGCTGGGCATAGAACTGGGTGAGGTCGGGCACGAGGTCCTTCACCACCGGCATATGCGGCAGCGGGTAGACGTTCACCGACTTCGCCGTCACGTCGTCCATGCTCTTGAGGCAGGCCAGCGTGTTGGTGCCGTCGATGTTCATGGCGCAGGAGCCGCAGATGCCCTCGCGGCAGGAGCGGCGGAAGGTCAGCGTCGGGTCGATGGTGTTCTTGATGTAGATGAGGCCGTCCAGCACCATCGGCCCGCAATCGTCGCGATCGACATAATAGGTGTCGACATGCGGGTTCACCCCGTCATCCGGGTTCCAGCGATAGATGCGGTACTCGGTGAGGCGGTTCGCCCCTTCGGGCTTCGGCCACACCTTGCCTTCCACGAGCTGCGAGTTCTTCGGAAGCGTGAGCTGGACCATCGTCGGCCTTCGTCCTCGGTCGCCACCCCCGGACGGGGCGGCAGGTTCGTTAAACGCGCGGGCTCAGTACACCCGCTTGCGCGGCTCGATGTACTGGATGTCGTTCGACAGCGTGTAGGTGTGCACCGGCCGGTCGTCGAGGGAGACGGAGCGCGTCTCGAAATCCACGAAGGCCAGCGTGTGCTTCATCCAATTCGCGTCGTCGCGCTCGGGGAAGTCCTCGCGGGCATGGGCGCCGCGACTTTCGGTGCGGGCGGCCGCGCTTTCCATGGTCACGGTCGCGAGGCAGATCAGGTTGTCGTACTCCAGCGTCTCGATGAGATCGGAGTTCCACACCAGCGAACGGTCGGTGACGTCGATGTCGTCGGTGCCGGCGAACACCTCGGCAATCAGCTTGCGGCCCTCTTCCAGCACCTCGCCGGTGCGGTAGACCGCGCAGTTGTTCTGCATGACCTTCTGCATCGAAAGGCGCAGCTCGGCGGTCGGGGTCGAGCCCGTGGCGTTACGGAAGCGGTCGAGGCGCGCGATCGCGGCGTCGCTCGCGGTCTTGGACAGCTCGCGCTGCTTCTCGCCGGGGGTGAGGATATCGGCGCAGCGCAGCGCGGCCGCGCGGCCGAACACCACGAGGTCGGTCAGCGAGTTGGAGCCGAGGCGGTTGGCGCCGTGGATGGAGACGCAAGCGCATTCGCCCACCGCCATCAGGCCCGGCACCACATGGTCCGGATTGCCGTCCTTCTTGGTCACCACCTCGCCGTGGAAGTTGGTGGGGATGCCGCCCATGTTGTAATGCACGGTCGGCAGCACCGGGATCGGCTCCTTGGTGAGATCGACGCCGGCGAAGATCTTGGCACTCTCGGAAATGCCCGGCAGGCGCTCATGCAGGATCGCCGGGTCGAGATGGTCGAGGTGCAGGTAGATGTGGTCCTTGTTCTTGCCGACGCCGCGCCCCTCGCGGATTTCCATCGTCATCGAACGGGACACCACGTCGCGCGAGGCGAGGTCCTTGGCGGAGGGCGCGTAGCGCTCCATGAAACGCTCACCCTCGGAATTGGTGAGGTAGCCGCCCTCGCCGCGCGCGCCCTCGGTGATCAGGCAGCCCGAACCGTAAATGCCGGTCGGGTGGAACTGCACGAACTCCATGTCCTGCAGCGGCAGGCCCGCGCGCAGCACCATGGCGTTGCCGTCGCCGGTACAGGTGTGGGCGCTGGTCGCGGAGAAATAGGCGCGGCCGTAGCCGCCAGTGGCCAGAATCACCATCTGCGAGCGGAAGCGGTGCAGCGTGCCGTCGTCCATCTTCAGGGCGATCATGCCGACGCAGCGGCCCTCGTCGTCCATGATCAGGTCGAGCGCGAAATACTCGATGAAAAACTCGGCCGAGTGCTTCAGGGCGGCGCCGTAGAGCGTGTGCAGGATGGCGTGGCCGGTGCGGTCGGCGGCAGCACAGGTGCGCTGCGCCGGGCTCTTGCCGTAGTCGACCGTCATGCCGCCGAACGGGCGCTGATAGATGCGGCCTTCCTCGGTGCGCGAGAACGGCACACCCCAGTGCTCCAGCTCGTAGACCGCCGCGGGGGCGTGGCGCACGAGATATTCGATGGCGTCCTGGTCGCCCAGCCAGTCCGACCCCTTCACGGTGTCGTACATGTGGAAGCGCCAATCGTCATTGCCCATATTGCCGAGCGAGGCGGCGATGCCGCCCTGCGCCGCGACGGTGTGCGAGCGGGTCGGGAACACCTTGGTCACGCAGGCGGTACGCAGGCCGGCTTCCGAGCAGCCCACCACCGCGCGCAGGCCGGCGCCGCCGGCACCGACGACCACCACGTCATAGGTGTGATCAATGATCGGGTAAGCGTCCCAGCGGCTCGCCGTGGAGCCGTTCGCCGCGCCGTTGGTGGCAGTGGGTCCGGCCATCGTTCAGCCTCCGAAGCTGATCTTGAGGATGGCGAAAGCGCCGGCACAGCCGACCGCCACCGTGAAGAAGGTATTGGCGATGAGACAGAGGACCTTGCAGCCCTCGGCGTGCACGTAGTCCTCGATCACGATCTGCATGCCGAGCCGCATGTGGAACACCACGGAGAGCAGCGTCAGCAGCAGGATGATCGCCACCACCGGGTTGCCCAGCACTTCGAGGGCGAATTCGTGGCCCTCGCCGGCAACGCAGATGATGATGGCGAGCGAGAGCAGCACCAGCGGGACATTGGCGAGCGCGGTGACGCGCTGCAGCCAGAAATGCCCGGTACCCGAGCGCGCGGAGCCGAGACCGGCAACGCGTCGGCGCGGGGTGAGCATCGAGGAGTTCGACGGTCCGCTCATGGCTCAGCCCTTCACCAGAAAGATCACGATCCACAAGAGGACCGTCAGCGTGATGGAGCCGCCGATGGTGAGCTTGGCCAGCAACTCGCGCGCCTCCGGGCCGAAGCCGGCGCCGGTGTCCCACACGAAGTGGCGCAGCCCGCCGAGCAGATGGTGGATCAGCGCCCAGCTGTAGCCGACCATCACGATCAGCCCGATCCAGCTTCCGTAGAGGCCGTTCACGGCATCGAACGATGTCGTGGTGCTGGCGACGGCGACCAGCCAGATGACCAGAAGAGCTGTACCGAAATACAGAGCCACGCCCGTGATGCGGTGCACGATGGACATCATCATCGTGAGCATCGGACGGTAGATCTGGAGATGCGGGGAAAGGGGCCGCTGGGCCGCGCCTGCCATGTCGGACATCCTGAGTCCTGAAGAATACGGAGTGTGCGTAACCCAAACGATTGCAGTTCGCAATCATTCCAAAGGCGACGCCTATCGATTGCGCGGCACAAATGTTCAGGTGCACCGCCGCGGGCGCACCCTATCCCAAGGCCGGCGCGATGAGCAGCCCCCTTGCGGCTATACTGCACGTCTTGCTTTGGTGGCGGGCGATGACGGGCTGTTAACCATCCTGCCTTTTAATTGGCGAAATAGGGCGGTTTATAAAGGCACCGCCCATGTTCCGGCGTATCGAGGCTGCAGCAAGCATGCAAAACGCGAAACCCTGCGTCCTGCTGAGCGCATTGTTGCTCGCGGCTTTCGTGCTCCTCTCCAGCTTTTCGACCCCGCTCGCCGCACAGGAACGCACCATCGCGGTCGGCGGCATGACGCGCGAATACATCCTGCACGTTCCCAAGCAGCTTCCGCCCGGCCCCCGGCCGCTGGTGATCGCGCTGCATGGCGCGTTGCAGCCGGCTTCGGCGATGCAGCGCTATCTCGACCTCGACGCCATCGCGGACCGCGAAGGCTTCATCGTCGCCTATCCCAAGGGGCTCAACCTGCTCTGGAACGATGGGCGTTCCTCGATCGCGGGCTTCATCCCGCTGCTGTACAAGCGCGACGATGCCCAGTTCGTGCTGTCCGTGCTCGACACGCTGGAGGCCGAAGGGCGCGTGGATGCCTCGCGCGCCTATCTCATGGGCTTCTCCAATGGCGGCTTCCTCACCGCTTTCATGGCCTGCCGCCACGCCGAGCGCTTCGCCGCCTTCGCGACCATGATGATGACGGTGCCGGTGGGCTATGCCGAAAGCTGCAAGCCGGCGCGCCCGGTGCCGATCCTGATGATGAACGGCACTTATGATCCCATCGTTCCGATGTTCGGTCGCCCGACCCCCGGCGCCCGGCTGATGTCGGCAGATGCCAGCGCGGCGCTGTTCGCGAAGATCGACGGCTGCACGGCGCCTAAGACCGCCTATAAGCCCAACACCCGCATCACCCGCTGGGGCGAGTGCAAGGACGGGGCGAGCGTCGCCTATTACGAGATCGCCGGCGGCCACCAGCCCCCCGCCCAGTCGGTGGACGCGGTGGATGCGCTCGCCTCGGTCCTGCTCGGCCCGCGCCGCTCGGGGCTCGACGCGCCCGAGGAAATCTGGTCGTTCTTCAAGCAGTATGGCGGCGCCCCGGCAGGCGTCGAGATGGCGGGCGCGTCGGCAGCCGGCGCCGTCCCGGCGAGTGTTGCAGCCACCTCCGTCACCGCCTTCGCCCCGGCGAGCACGCCGGCGGCTTCTTCCGTGCCGATGACGGTGACCGCGACCCCGGTGGCGCTGGGCGCCCCCGCAGCGCTCCAGCCGCTGGCAACGGAACCGGATTATGCCGAGGCCTGGCGCACTGCCCTGGAACCCTCGCCGGTGCCCCTGCCCACGCCCTCGCCGCTACGCCGCGCCGCCACCTCCAGCGCGACCGCCACCGCCCTGCGGTAACTCGCGGCGCCGCTGCGCGATTTTCCCCCGCCGCCTTGCTTTCGCCGCGAGCCGCCGCTTTACATCGGCCCCGAACGGTCCGCGATGGCCGCGCGTCGATTCGAGCGCGGCGTCATCGCGAGGTTGACGGCACCGGCCCTAGCCGGCATCGTCCGGCCGGCTTTCCGGCGGATGGTATCCGGCTGAAACCGGGCCGCTTCCGCCATTCGGCGGGTCACAAGCCGCCCGGTAACGGGTGAACAAGGCGTCCGGCCGGTCGGCACGACCGGCAATCGACAGGGCGCCGGCGAAGACGGGGATGGACTTGGAGAGCAGGCGGGGACCCATCGGCATGCGGCGCACCCGCGCTGCGGCTTTCGACCTCGGCGACGAGCCCCCGCTCGGCGTCGATGGCGATGCCGAGGAGCCGATCAACCGCCGCCGCATCTCGATCCGCTGGCTGATGGCCACCATGCTCACCGGCATCTGCGGCGCCGCCCTGATGGGCGGGGCGGTCTATGCCGCGCTCGACGGCGAATATCGATTCGCCCAGAGCCCGGAGACCGTGCGCTCGGCGCTGCGCGGTGCGCTGGCGGCCGGCGAGCGGCCTTCCAATGTCGCCCGCAAGGGCGATCGCATGTCGCTTCTCTCGGAGAGCTTTGGCGCCAAGCAGACGCTCCGCCTGTCCACCGCGACCAAGGAAGGCGACCGCGAGGTCATCAAGGTGCGCGCCGTCACCAAGGTCGCGTCCAACCTTGCCCAGACCGTCACCAGCGCCTCGGTCGACGTGCCGCGTTTCAACCCGGCCAAGCTGATCGCCGAGACTGTGAATGCGAAGGACGAGGAGGCCGTGCAGGCCGAGCCGACCGGCGAATTGACCCTCGTGGTGCGCGATCTGGTCAGCCTGCCGCCCAGCACCAAATTCACCGGCGAGCTGCCGATGGAAGACGTGCTGATGAAGGTGCGCGAGACCGCCGAGTTCGGCATGCCGACGGTCGATTCCACTGCCCCCGCGCTGGCCAGCCTCGGCGGCGCGCTCGGCTATGCCTCGTTTGGCGCGAACGACCCCCTGAACGGCGTGCCGCAGCCCGACAACATGAACACGATCGGCAAGACCGATCAGGACGCGTCCGGCGGCAATGACTGGTCCGAGCGCGCGGTGGTCGCCAAGAAGGGCGACACCATCGCCTCGATCCTGATGGATCTCGGCGTCGCCGAGGTCTCCGCCCGCGCGGCCTCCGAGGCCTTCTCCACCCGCGACCTCAAGGGCCCGCTCACCGAGGGCCTGCGCCTCAAGGTGCTGCTGGACGCGGGCGATGCCGGCACCGTTGTTCCGCTGCGCGTCGCCGTGTTCGGCGACAGCGGCCACCAGGGCACGGTCGCCCTGTCCGATACCGGACGCTTCCTCGCCGTGCAGGAGCCGGCGGACATGCAGGTCGCCGACGTCGCGCCCGACGATGGCGACGAGGACGGGACCGGCCGCGGCGGCATCACGCTCTATGAGAGCCTGTGGGAAACCGCGCTGCGCAACGACGTGCCGCGCCCGGTGGTCGAGAACCTGATCCGGGTCTATTCCTTCGACGTCGACTTCCAGCGCCGCGTGCGCGCCGGCGATTCGTTCGAGGTGCTGTTCGAGCCGGACGAGAGCGGCGGCGCTGGCGGCGTGATCTATGCCGGCCTGACGGTCGGCGGCGAGGAGCGGCGCTATTATCGCTACCAGACCCCCGATGACGGGCTGGTCGACTTCTATGACGATGGCGGCAAGAGCGCGAAGAAGTTCCTGGTCCGCAAGCCGCTCTCGGGCGGCACGCTGCGCTCCGGCTTCGGCATGCGCCGCCACCCGATCCTCGGCTATAGCCGCCTGCATTCCGGCGTCGACTGGTCGGACCGCACCGGCACCCCGATCTATGCCGCCGGCAACGGCACCATCAAGAAGGCGGCCTGGACCTCGGGCTATGGCCGCCGCATCGAAATCCAGCACGCCAATGGCTACGTCACCACCTATTCGCACCAGTCCGGCTTCGCCAAGGGCATACGCGAGGGCGTACGGGTGCGGCAGGGCCAGCTCATCGGCTATATCGGCTCCACCGGCCTCTCCACCGGCGCGCATCTGCATTACGAGGTGCTGGTGAACGGACGCTTCGTCGACCCGATGCGTATCCGCCTGCCGCGCGGGCGTGCGCTGGACGGCAAGATCTACGCCGCCTTCGAGGATGAGCGCGAGCGCATCGACGCCCTGCTCAATCGCGGCCCGGCGCCCAAGGTCGCCGGCGCCGCGCGCACCGCGAGCAACTGATGCTCGACGGCCCCCGCCTCGCCCCCCGCTCCGGCCGCCCCGCGACCTCGCTGGTGGTGCTGCTGCACGGCTACGGCGCGGATGGGCGCGACCTGATCGATCTCGGCGGCTACTGGGCGTCCGGCCTGCCGGACACCGCCTTCGTCTCCCCCCACGCGCCGGAGCCGCTGGGCATAGCGCCGGTCGGGCGGCAATGGTTCGCCTATGTCGAGCGCAACGACCGCGAGCGCTGGATCGGCGTCCAGTCCGCCCAGGCGGCGCTGGATGGCTTTCTCGACGCCGAGCTGGCGCGGCTCGGGCTCGATGATTCGCGCCTCGCTTTGGTCGGCTTCAGCCAGGGCACGATGATGGCGCTGCACACCGGCCTACGCCGCAAGCGCCCGCCGGCCGGCATTGTCGGCTTCTCCGGCATCCATGTGCTGCCCGAGGGCGCGGCGCTGGAGGCGGCGGATGCGCAGATCAACAGCCGCCCGCCGGCGCTGCTGATCCATGGCGATCTCGACGAGGTGATTCCCCCGGTGGCCCTGCCCCGCGCGGTGGAAAGCCTGAGCGCGCGCGGCGTCGATGTCCGCGCGCACCTGTCGAACGGGCTCGGCCACGGCATCGACGAGACCGGCGTGATGCTCGCCGGCCGCTTCCTGTCGGAAGTCCTGCGCAGCTGAGGGATGCGCAACCGAGCGCGGCGCGCGATCATCGCGGCTCATACAGGCGCTTCACAAGACTGACACGCTACATATAGAGTATGGCCGTGCGTCGCGCGGCGCCATGTGCCGGGCCGGCGCTCCAGAAATGGGGAGCAAGTGCTTGACGGCGACTGCTGTGTCCCAAGGCGTATCGTCCGGCATCTCGCAGGGTGCCTGGCCGGCCCTCGTGCTCAATGCCGACTTTCGGCCGCTGAGCTATTACCCGCTCTCGGTCTGGTCGTGGCAGGATGCGATCAAGGCGGTGTTCCTCGATCGCGTGAACATCGTCGAATATTACGAGCGGCAGGTCTCCAGCGCCCATTTCCAGATGCGGCTGCCGAGCGTGGTTTCGCTCAAGACCTTCATCCGCCCGGCGCGCCAGCCGGCCTTCACGCGGTTCAATGTGTTCCTGCGCGACCGCTTCACCTGCCAGTACTGCGAATCCCGCGACGAGCTGACCTTCGATCACGTCATCCCGCGCTCGCGCGGCGGCCAGACGACCTGGGAAAACGTGGTCGCTGCCTGCTCGCCCTGCAATCTCAGGAAGGGCGGGATGATGCCCGAGGAGGCGCGGATGATTCCGCGCCAGCGGCCCTATCACCCCACCGTGTTCGACCTGCACCAGAACGGGCGGCACTTCCCGCCCAACTACCTGCACGACAGCTGGGTCGACTATCTCTACTGGGACACCGAGCTCGACCCGTGAGCCGCGCTCACCGGCTTTTCGCCATCGCGCCCCACATGGCGACGACGGTCAGGAACGCCGCGATCAGCGCGTTGTAGCCAGCCAGCGAAATGCCGGCGAGCCGCCACGCCGCCTCGTCGCAGCGCGCGACATGGGCGGTCTGCAACGCTTCGAGCAGATTGCCGCCGCCGGTCGCCGGGCCGGAGCCCGAGCAGGTCACCGGGCCGGTCCAGAACTGCCATTCAATGCCGGCATGATAGATCGCCAGCGCGCCCGACAGCGCCATCAGCATGCCCGCCAGACCGAGCAGCATCCGCGCCGGCCCTTCCTTGCCGATCCCGGCAAGGACGATCACGGCGAGCGCGACCGGCACGCCGATATAATAGGGCAGGCGCTGCTCCAGGCAGAGCGGGCACGGCGCGAGGCCGACCACGAGCTGGAAGTACCACGCCCCCGCCAGCGCCCCGGCCGCGCCGACGGCCACGATGAGGGCGGCGGTGATCTGGCGGTTGCGCACCTCGGCGCGGGTGGAGGAGGCCGTGGGGGAAACGATGTCGGTCATGCGTCGGCAGTCCTGTCGGCTTTAGGAAAGGCCCGGGGAGGCCAACACCTACCGCGCGCCGGCCGGATGGCAAATCACGTCTCCACGACAGAAACGCCGCCAAACTCATGCCGCGCCGGCCACCGCCATGCAAGGCGCCTTACGGTCGCAAGATCAGGCGCAGCGCCCGCGTCATCGCCGCGGGCACGATGGAGGCATGGTCCTCGTCGGCCAGCAGGGTGAAAGCCACCTCCGCCTGCGGCCCGAGCGCAGCCGCCGCCGCCTCGGTGAAGGCGCGCGCGCGGTCGGCCATGGCGCGGCGGGCGCGGCGTTCCGCCATCTCGGCCGATTGCGGGCGCCCCTGCTGCCACGGCGCGAGCTGCTGTTCCCACTCGCCGACCATGACGGCGAGCCGGCGCGGCCCGCGCGCCAGATGCGCCAGCCCGTAGAGAAGACGGGGCTCGTCCCACCAGATCGAGGGACTGATCGCGACATAGGACTGGAAGCACGCCGTGTTCCGGCACAGTACATCCAGCACAAACCAGCCGGCCAGCGAGTGGCCGATGAGCGCCTGACGGCCGGGATCGACCGGGCATTCGCGTGTGATGCGCGGCTTCAGCACCTCCTCGATGAAGGAGAGGAAGGCGTCACGCCCGCCAGTCGCGCGCGCCTCGCCCGCGCTCGGCGACGCCTCGACGCTTGGTCCCGCCGTATAATCGAAGGTGCGGCGGGCGCGGTCATAGATCCCCTCGCCGGGATAGCCGATGCCGACGATGACGGCCGGCGCGACGCCCGTGCCCTGCGGCCGCTGCGCTCCACGCCGCAGCGCCTCGACGAGGGTCGCGAAGCCGGCATTGGCGTCGAGGAGATAGATCACCGGAAAGCCGCCAGGCGGCGGCGCCTCGTGCGGCACGGCGAGAAAAATGCGCCAGGCCGGCCCCTCGCCCGCCGCGAGGTCGAAGCTGTAGGCATCGGGGAGGGTGACGGGCTGCTGCATCGTTCGGCCTCGGGCAGACCCGCTGCCGGGCGCCGGCAAAGCTCTAGCCGATGCGCGCGGGCACGCAAACCGCCTCACCCCAGAATCGAACGATTCTAAAGATTATCCTTATCCCTCATTGGCTTGACCCATGCTCGCCCCGCATGCTTGAACGCTCGGGCGGCGGCATGCCGTGCCGCCATTCGCGTCCGCCTGATCCGGCGGCGCGCAGGATAGCCATAACCACCGCCATGACCGACGCCGCCGTCACCCCCGCGCCGCTCGCCGCCTACGCCCGGCTGATCCGCCGGCGCGTCGCCATCGTCGCGGGGCTCGGCGTGGTGATGATGGTCGCGCTGCTGTTCGACATCGCCACCGGCCCCTCGAACCTGCCGCTCGGCGATGTGGTCAATGGCCTGCTGCACCCCTCCGCGCTTAGCGCCCCGGCGCGGGTGATCATCTGGGAGGTGCGCCTGCCCTATGCGCTGATGGCCGTGCTGGTCGGCGCGGCGCTGGCGCTGGCGGGGGCGGAGATGCAGACCATCCTCAACAACCCGCTGGCGAGCCCATTCACGCTCGGCGTCTCCTCCGCCGCGTCCTTCGGCGCCGCATTGGCGCTGGTGCTGGGACTGACCATCCCCGGCCTGCCGGCGGGCTGGAACCTGCCGGCGCTGGCCTTCGTCTTCGCCTTCGGCTCGGTGCTGATGTTGCAGGCGCTGGCCAGTCTGCGCGGCACGGGCGTGGAGACGCTGGTGTTGTTCGGCATCGCCATGGTGTTCACCTTCAACGCGCTGGTGGCGCTGGTGCAGTTCGTCGCCAGCCAGGAGGCGCTGCAGCAGCTGGTATTCTGGAGCATGGGGAGCCTTTCGCGGGCGACCTGGGAGAAGCTCGCCGGCCTCGCCGTCGTGCTGGCCGTCACCGCGCCGTTCTCGCTGGCGGCGTCGTGGAAGATGACGGCGCTGCGGCTCGGCGAGGACCGGGCGCGCAGCTTCGGCATCGCGGTCGCCCGGCTGCGCTTCCTGTCGCTGCTGCGGGTCAGCCTCCTGGCGGCGACCTCGGTAGCCTTCGTCGGCACCATTGGCTTCATCGGGCTGGTGGCGCCGCATATTGCGCGCCTGCTGGTGGGCGAGGACCACCGCTTCTTCCTGCCGGCGAGCCTGCTCTGCGGGGCGGCGATCATGTCGCTGGCGTCGGTCGCCTCCAAGATCCTCGTGCCCGGCACCCTGCTGCCGGTCGGCATCGTCACGGCGCTGATCGGCGTGCCGTTCTTCATCGCCCTGATCTTCTCCCGGCGCGAGCGGCTGTGATGGCGCGCGCGCTGCATGTCGAGGGGCTGCATGTCGGCTATGGCCGGCGGACCGTGATCGAAAATCTGAGCCTGCCGGATATTGCGGGGGGCGGCGTCACCGCGCTGGTGGGCCCGAACGCCGCCGGCAAGACCACGCTGCTGCGCGCGCTCGCCGGCCTCAACCCGGCGCGCGGCTCGGTTCGGCTCGATGATATCGAGCTGACCGCGCTCTCTATTGCCGGCCATGCCCGCCATGTCACCTACATGCCGCAGGCCCTGCCGCAGCGCGTGGCGCTCACCGTTTTCGAGGCGACGCTCTCGGCGCTGATGTCCGCGCGCGAGGACATCCTGCCGGCCGCCGAGGCGCGGGCGAAGGCGCTCGCGACGTTGGAACGGCTTGGCATCGCCGATCTCGCCATGCGCGGGCTGGATGAACTTTCCGGCGGCCAGCGCCAGCTCGCCAGCCTCGCCCAGTCCATCGTGCGCGAGCCGGCCGTGCTGCTGCTGGACGAGCCGACCAGCGCACTCGACATTCACCACCAGATCCGGGTGATGCAGTTCGTCGAGGAACTGGCGCGCGAGCGCGGCATCATCGTCATCATCGTGCTGCACGACATCGCCCAGGCCGCGCGCTTCGCCCGGCGCATCGTGGTGCTTCAGAATGGCCGCATAGCCGCCGACGGCGCGCCGGAAGTGGCCGTGACGCCGCCGATGCTGGCGCAGGTCTACAAGGTGGAGGCGCGCGTGGAGCGCTGCTCGCGCGGCATGCTGCAGATCATGGTCGACCGGCCACTTGAGAGTTGATCGCCGTCACGCCCGCAGTGTCGCGCCGCCGTCGACATAAAGATCGGTCATGGTGATGTGGCCGGCGCGAGAGGAGAGCAGGAATACCGCCGCCTCCGCCACATCCTCAGGGTTCGCCAGCTTGCCGAGCGGGATGCCGGACTTGAAGGTCTCAAGCGAGCCGGCGATCACCCGCGCCGCGCCGTTCTCATCCGCCCACATGCCGGTCTGCATCGGGGTGAGCGTCGAGCCCGGAGCCACGATGTTGCAGCGAATGCCATGCGGCGCCAGCTCCAGCCCGAGGCAGCGCGTGAACATGGTGGCGGCCGCCTTGGAAGCGGCATAGGCGGCCATGGCGTGGCGCGGAATGCCGGCGGCATTGGACGACACCGTGACCATCGCCCCCCGCCCGCGCGGCTGCATCACCCGCGCCAGCGCGCGGGAGACGCGGAACACGCCCTTGGCATTGATGTCGAACACCCGGTCCCATTCCTCATCGGACAGCTCGGTGACCGGGACATAGGACAGCACGCCCGCGACATTCGCCAGAAGGTCGATCGGTCCCTCTTCCGCCTCGATCCGCGCCACCAGAGCGTCGACGGCGGCGCTGTCGCGCACGTCGAGCGGCGCGATGCGATGCGCGCCCTCGATGCCCTCCAGCGCGTCCGGCCGGTCGGTGGCGACCACGCGCGCGCCCTCCTCCGCCAGCAGCCGGACCAGCGCGCGGCCTATGCCTCCGCTGGCGCCGGTGACGAAAGCAAGGCGGCCGGTGATGCCATTGTCGCGCATGGTGATTCGTCCTTGTTGTCCGTCCGCTCCATCGCTCGCGCCAGCACCGGGGCGATCACCGCGACCGCGTCCGGCCCGGTGAGGAAGGCGTGGAGGCTCGGGACCTCGGTGATGTCGAGCGCCCCGACATACGGTGCCCACAGTTCCGGCGTCAGGCCGGTGCCTTCATGGTCCAGCGCAGCGCGGAAATAGGTAATGGTGCCCTTGTAGCTTCCATGAAAATGGCCCCGCACCAGCGCGCTGTTGCCGGCCACCACCCGCACCACCCCGTCCAGCGCCGCATCGGGCAAGGTGCCGAGCGGGCTGTTGGTGGCGCGCAGGAAGGCGATGACCGAGGCGCGGTTCAGGGCGAGAGCCGGCAGCCGGTCCGGATCATGGCCGGCAATGGCGAGCAGGGCCTTGAGCGCGTCGCCTTCCTGCGGCTCCGGATCGTCGCGCCAGCAATCGGTGGGATAGGCATCGAGCATCGCCACCACGCCGAGCCTTGCGCCGCCCTCAGCCAGCTTCACCGCCACCGCCTGGGCGAGGATGCCACCGACCGACCAGCCGACGAGGTGATAGGGACCTTCCGGAAACACCTGCCGGATGCGCGCGGCATAATCGGCGGCGAGCGTGTCGAGGCTGTCCGCCAGCGGCTCATTGGGGGAGAGCGCCGGGGCCTGGATGCCGTACACGGTCCGGCGCGGCTCAAGCGCCCGCGCCAGCCTGCCATAGCACCAGGAAATGCCGCCGGCCGGATGGATGGCGAACAGCGGCGGCAGCGCCGGATCGCCCTCAGTGAGCGTGATCAGCGGGCCGAGCCCGGCATCGACCACGCCCTCGCCGGCCTCGATCAGCGCCGCGAGCGCGGCGACGCTGGGGTGTGAGAACAGCGCGCCGAGGCCGGGATCGCTGCCGAACAGTTCGCGCACGCGCAGCAGCAGCGCCACCGCCTGAAGCGAATCCCCGCCCAGCGTGAAGAAATCGTCCTCCGCCGACAATTCGCCCTCAAGTCCGAGCTGCTCGGCGAACAGGGCGGCGACCACCGCCTCGGTCGCCGTGCGCGGCGCCCGCCCGCCCGCGCCGGCATAGTCCGGAGCCGGCAGCGCGGCGCGGTCCAGCTTGCCGTTGGCGGTCACCGGCAGGACCTCCAGCGCGAGGAAGGCGGAAGGCACCATATAGTCCGGCACATGGGCGGCGACATGGGCCCGCAGCCGTTCCATGTCGGGCGCACCCGACGGTACCACATAGGCAACGATGCGCTTTGCCCCCGGCTGGTCCTCGCGGGCGATGATCGCGGCCTGCCGCGCGAGGCCGGAGCTCATCACCGCCGCCTCGATCTCGCCCAGCTCGACCCTGAGGCCGCGAATCTTGATCTGGTGGTCGGAGCGGCCGAGATAGACCACCGCGCCATCCGGGCGAAAGCTGGCGAGGTCGCCGGTCCTGTACATGCGCTCGCCCGGCACGAACGGGTCCGGGACGAAGCGCTCGGCGGTGAGGTCCGGCCGGCCGAGATAGCCGCGCGCGAGTTGCACGCCGGCGAGATAGAGATGGCCGGCGACGCCGGGCGGCTGCGGGCGGTCGGCGTCGTCCAGCACGTAGAGCCGCGTGTTCCACACCGGAAAGCCGATCGGCACGGGATGGGAGGCGTCCTGCGGACCGGCCGGCCAATAGCTGACATCCACCGCCGCCTCGGTCGGCCCGTAGAGATTGTGCAGCTCCGCCGTGACCGTGCGGTGGAAGCGATCGCGCAGCTCCGCCGGCAGTTCCTCGCCCGAGCAGAACACGCGGGCGAGCGCCACCCCCTTCGCGGCCGGCTCGGCGAGGAAGGCGGCGAGCATGGAGGGCACGAAATGCGCCGTAGTCACGCCCGCCTCGCGGATGAGCGTCGCGATGGCGCGCGGATCGCGGTGGGCGTCCGGCGGGGCGACGACGAGGCTGGCGCCCGAGATGAACGGCAGGAAGAACTCCCAGACCGAGACGTCGAAGGTCATCGGCGTCTTCTGTAGGACGCGATCCCGCGCGTCGAAGCCGTAATGGACGCGCATCCACTCCAGCCGGTTCACGATGGCCCGATGCTCGACCACCACGCCCTTGGGCTCCCCCGTGGAGCCGGAGGTGTAGATCACATAGGCCGCATCGTCCGGGCGGGGGGCGGGAAGCGCCGTCGCGTCGGGCCGACTCTCCCAGTCGCCCGGCGCCAGCACCGGCACGCCACAGAGCCGCGCCGCATCCTGCGGCAGTGCCAGCGCCAGAACCGGCTGGGCCGAGCCGAGGATACGCGCGAGGCGCTCATCCGGGTGTGCGAGGTCGAGCGGCAGATAGGCTGCCCCGGCGCGCAGCACGGCGATGAGCGCCACGATCAACTCGGTCGAGCGCGGCAGGGCGACCGCAACGATGGTGCCGCGCCCGACGCCGGCCCGCATCATCTGCCCGGCCAGCGCGCGGCTGCGCGCCTCCAGCGTCGCGTAATCGATCATCTCGTCGCCAAAGCACACCGCCGGCGCCTGAGGCGTGCGGGCAAGCCCAGCCTCGATCAGCGCGCTCGCCGTCAGATCCGGCACCGGATGGGCGGTGTCGTTCACCTCATGGAGGTAGCGCCGCGACTCGTCCGGGGTTGCGGTCGGCACCTCGGCGAGGCGCTGCGCCTCCACGCAGGCGGCGACGAAATGGGAGAGTCGCGCGGCATGGGCCTCGACCTCATGCGCCGGATAAAGGTCCGGATTGGCGTCGACTTCCAGGCGCAGCCCGTCCGTGCCGTGCAGCCGGAAGGTGAAAGTGATGTCCTCCACCGGCCCGGTGGACAGCACCTCCAGCCGCGCCTCAAGTCCGGCAAAGCGCGGGGTCTCGTCGAAGGGCAGGATGTTGACCAGCGGCCCGTGCAGTCGGCGCTGGCCGCCGATCAGCTTCAGGTCGCGGCGAAGCTGCTCGCTGCGGTAGCGCCCGTGCCGGCGCGCGCGGGTCAGCGCCTTGGCCGCCTGCGCCAGCATCTCGTCGAGCGGGGCTTCTTCATCAGGGGCGAGCCGCAGCGGCAGCACGTTCATCAGCATCGCCGGCACGCGGGCCGCCGCGCTGCCGAGCCGCGCCATGAACGGCACGCCGAGAATGACTTCCGGCGCGCCGGTATGCCGGCGGACATAGGCCCCGGCGAGAGCGGTGAGAACGTCCGGCCACGGGATCGCGTTACGCTCGGCCAGCGCGCGCAGCCGGGCGAAGGCGTCGCGGTCCATCTCCACCGCGCGCCGGTGAAAATGGGCGGCGCTCACCGGCGCCCCGGGGGCGAGCGAGGCGACATCCGGCTTGTCGGTGAACTGCTCGCGCCAGAACGCGCCGTCCTTCCCGCGTTTCTCGGAGCCGCGATAGGCCGCGTCCTCGGCCAGCACCACCTCAAGGCCGGGCAGCGGATTGCCCTCAGGCGTGCCGCGCAGGCGCGCATTGTAAAGTTCGGCAATGCGCTGCGTGAGCAGGATCATGCCGTAGCCGTCGATGGCGAGGTGGTGGATGCGCTGCTGCCAGACGAAACGCTGCGGGCCGAGCAGGAACAGCCGCTCGGCCGCGAGCGGGTCGCTCACGGGGTCGACCGGCACTGCCATGTCGCGGGAAATCTCGGCTTCCGCCGCCGCCAGCGGGTCCGGCGCCGACGACACGTCGATGATGTCGAGACGCGGGCGCGCCTCATCCAGCACGAGCTGTACGGGGCCGGCGGCGGTCTCTTCCATGCGTAGCGCAAGCGCCTGCGCTTCGCTCACGCCCTGCGCCAGCGCCGCCTCGAAGGCGGCGAGGTCCAGCGGACCGGTCAATTCTATATATTGCCCGGTGTTGAACAGCGGATTGCCGGGCGCGAGCTGCTGCGCATACCACAGGCCCGACTGCGCCTCGGTGAGCGGATATGCGGAACCGGGCATCTGGCGTCAGCCGTTTCGCGCGTTCTGCCGGGCCTCGACCAGCGCCCACCAGCCGGCGAGCGTCGGGTTCTCGGCGAATTCGGCGAATTCCAGCTCCAGCCCGCCCTCGCTCCACGCCAGCACCAAATTCATGGCGCGCATGGAATCGAGGCCGAGGTCCATCAGGCTGTCCTCGTCGCCGATCTCGGAGGGGTCCTCGTGCAGCATACGGGCGATGTCGGCGCGCATCTTCTCCCTGGTCACCGGCTCGGCCGGGATGACCATGCGCTGGATATCGCCGGGTTCGATGCTCATCGCAGCAACTCCACAATCTGCTCGGTGGCGAGCGGCACGCCGCAGACATCCGCTACGTATATCAAAGCGAGGTCGTGCTTCTCGCGGGAAAAATCGGCCAGCGCATCGGCGGCCATGAAAGGCTCGATGTCGCGCATGAAGGCGTCGGCGGCGGTGAGCGTGCAGCCGATATGGGCATAGACGCCGCAGATGACCAGCTGGTCGCGGCCGCGCGCGCGCATCAGCGTCTCAAGGTTCGAGCGCTGGAACGCGCTGTAGCGGTGCTTCACCAGTACAAGATCGCCGACTACCGGCGCCAGCGCCTCGTGGATCGGCTGGTGCTCGGGCGCATCGCTCATTCCCGGCCCCCAGAGGTCGGCCTGAAGCCCGCGGTCGCGCCGGTCCTGGTTGCCATGCTGCGCGGTGTAGAACACCGGCACGCCCGCCGCCCGCGCCGCCGCGATCAGCGTGGCGATGTTTGCAATCGTCGTGCGCATCGGCTCGGCATCGTGCTGGTAGATGCGCAGGAAATAGTTCTGCATGTCGTGGACCAGCAGCGCCGCGCGGTGCTTCTCCAGAGCCCAAGGCGCGCGGGCAGCGGGCAGTTCGTCGGCGCGCGGCAGTTCATAGGTGCCGATGACCGGAAGGCCGGGCTTGTCCGCCATGCTCACGCCTCTGCCTGTTCGAGGAAGCGGCGGCGCAGGCTCGCGCGCAGCTCCTTGCGAGAGACCTTGCCGACCGCCGTGGTCTCGAACGCGTCCACGAACACCACCTGGTCGGGCACCTTGAAGTCGGCGAGGCCGCGCGTGCGCATCCACGCCTTCAGCACCGCCGCCTTCGGCATCTCGCCCTGCGCGATGACGAAGGCGCAGGAGCGCTCGCCAAGGAAGTCGTCGGGCAGCGACACCACCGCGGCATCGAACACGTTCGGATGGGCGAGGAGATGATCCTCGATCTCTTCCGCCGAAATCTTCTCGCCGGCGCGGTTGATGTGGTCGGTGGCGCGGCCCTGCACCACCAGATAACCTTCCGCCGTGCGCTTCACCACGTCCCCGGTGCGGTAATAGCCGTCCGGGGTGAAGGCGCGGGCATTGGCGCCGTCATTATTGTGATAGGCGCGGATGGTGTAGGGCCCGCGCGTCAGCAGGTTGCCGGCCTCGCCCTCGGCCACGGGCCGGCCCTCGTCGTCGAGGATCAGCACCTCGTCATCGGGGCTGATGGGACGGCCCTGCGTTCCGACGATGGTCTCTTCCGGGTCGTCGAGGCGGGTGTAGTTCACCAGCCCCTCGGCCATGCCGAACACCTGCTGGAGCGTGCAGCCGAGTATCGGTCGCACACGGCGCGCGGCTTCCGGCATGAACTTGGCGCCGCCAACCTGAAGGACCTGGAGCGAGGACACGTCGTGCTTCGTGCCCGGCGCCGCCTGCATCCACAGCAAAGCGAGCGGCGGCACGAGGCCGACCATCGTCACCTTCTCGCGCTCGATCAGCGCGAACGCGACCTCCGGGCTTGGCGACGGGCTCATCACCACAGTGGCCCCGGCATGAAGCGTGCCGAGGAAACCGGGCGAACTCATCGGGAAATTATGCGCGGCCGGCAGCGCGACCATGTAGACGGTCTCCGGCGTCATGCCGCAGATTTCGGCGCTGGCGCGGAACGAATAGATGTAGTCGTCATGGGTGCGGGGGATGAGCTTGGACAGCCCCGTCGAGCCGCCGGAAATCTGCAGGAACGCGACCTCGGAGGGGTCGGCATCCTCCGGCAATTCGCCGTTGAAGGCGGGCAGCGCGTCGAGCGCGACGAACGGCCCGCCCTCGCCCACCACCACGACATGCTCCAGCGCCGGCACCTCGTTTTGCACCTGCGCTGCAAGCGCGCGGTAGTCGAAGCCGTCATGGCTGGAGGCGATCACATAGCCACGCGCCTCCGCCGTACGGGCAAAATGCGCGATTTCCACCACGCGGTGGGCGGGCAGCGCATAGACCGGCACCAGTCGCGCCCGGAACAGGGCGAACACGACGGAGAGGAACTCCGCGATATTGGGAAGCTGCACCACCACCCGGTCGCCGGGCTTCAGCCCCAGCGCCAGGAAACCGCCCGCCAGATGTTCGGCACGCGCCAGCAGCTCGGCATAGCTCCAGCGCGTCTCGCCCGCGACCACGGCGGTATGCCCGGCAAAGCGCGCCGCCCGCTCGCGCAGCAAGACGGAGAAGGTCTCGCCGCGCCAATAGCCTTTTTTGCGATAGCGCGCGGCCAACTCGGCCGGCCATGTCTGCGTCAGCGGGATCACGCCGCATCCTCCGACAGAGGGTGCCCGTCTTCGTCGATGCCGAGCGCGCGCAGCAGCGCGGCGAACTTGGCGGAGGTCTCGTCACCCTCGGCCTGCGGGTCGGAACCGGGCACGATTCCGGCGCCGGCATAGAGCCGCGCCTCGGCGCCGGCGATCTCGGCGCAGCGGATGGCGACATGCCAGGTGCCATCGCCCGAGGCGTCGCACCAGCCGACCGCGCCGGCGTAGAAGCCGCGATCATAGCCTTCGAGCGCCGTGATCGCCCGGTCCGCCGCCGCGCGCGGCGTGCCGCAGACCGCGGGCGTCGGGTGCAGCAGCGCGGCGATGTCGACCGACGGCATCGCGGCATCGCGCAGCCGCCCGGTGATGCGGGTACCGAGATGCCACATGCTGTTGGTCGCGGTGAGCTGGGTGCCCTCCGGCGCACCGAGTTCGGCGCAATAGGGCGCGAGCTGGTCGAGAATGGCGCTGACCACCTCGCGGTGCTCGCGATTGTCCTTCTCGGAGGCCAGCAGCGCGCGCGCCGCCGCCTCGTCGGCCACCTTCTCTCGCGAACGCCGGGCAGAGCCGGCGAGCGGATGGGAGAAGATGGCCGCACCCTGCTTGTCGATCAAGAGCTCCGGCGTCGCGCCAACCAGCGCGCGGGGGCGCTCCCCGGGCAGCGGTACGCAAAACGCCACGGCATGGTGGTCCTCCGCGAGCCGGCGCAGCAGGGCGCTGGCCTCTACCGGCCGATCCGACGTCAGACGCAGGCTGCGCGACAGCACGATCTTGCGCAGCCCGTCCTCGCCGCGCGCCATCATCGCCAGAGCCTCCTCCACCGCCGCGCGATAGCGGGCGAGCGAAGGCTCGGGCTGCGCGGCCCAGCGCGGGGCGGCCACCGGCGCGGCCGGCACGAGCGCCGGCGGGGAAAAGGCGGCGGCGAAGCAGTCCCGGCCGGGGCTGCGCGAGACCTCGGCCGGCTGGAACAGATGGGCGGGCGCGCGATGATCGTAGGGCAGCGCCCCGACCAGCAGCCGCGCACCCGGATGATCGGCGAACCAGGCGCCGACCCGCTCGCCGAGCGGGCGCTCGCCGGCCGGCACCACGCCGAGGCAGCCCCGTCCGACCACCGTCTCGCGATCCGACACCAGCGCGAAAGGCAGCGCCGGCGCGAAACTCGCCTGCGTTCCGGCATCGCGCATGCGCATCGCTCCGTTCGAGGGTGCGGTCATCGGCAGGATTCCTGTTCAGGTCGAGCCGCGCCCCGTACGGAACGGGACGCGGGAGAGGGTCGAGCCCAGCCCCGCAGGGAACGGGGCGGGGAAAGGCATCAGGGCTTGATCAGGGTCACGGTGTCGCCGAAGGGATCGACCATCGGCACCGGGCGGGGGCGCTCGCCGCCGGGGCCAGCGGCGGGCTGCGCACCCGCAGGCACGGCCGCCGCGGAAACGGGCGGCGCGCCGGCGGCGGCCGGGGGCGCCGAAGGACGCGGGCGCATTGCCGACTTCATCTTCGACGAGACATAGGCATTGCCGGTGGCGGCATCGATCGCCACGGTCTGCGGCATCGAGCCGAGATTGACGTTGGCGACCGGCTCCAGGGTCTTGGTGTCGATCAGCGTCACATAGCCGGCGCGGCGATTGGTGACATAGGCGAGGCTGCGCGCGGGATCGATCGCCACCGAGAGCGCCCCCTCCCCGGTCGGGATCTTCTTGATGATGTTGCCGTCCTTGGCGTCGAGCACCACGACCTCGCCCGAGCCCTGATGCGCGATGAAGAGCTGGTCGCCGCTTGCGTCATAGGCGAGGTTGATGGCGTTGTCGCCGCCCGACGGGAAGGTCTTGACCACCTTCTCGGTGGCCAGGTCGACGACGTGCACCTCGTTGGAATTCATGGTGCTGGCGAACAGCCGCTTGCCCTTGGCATCGAGCGCGATGCCGGTGACGCCACCGGTCAGCCCCTCAATGGCATGATCGAGTTTGTTGGTGGCGCCATCGATGATCCAGATCTCGCTGGGAGCCTCCCGCATGCCGACCACCGAGACATAAACCTTGTTGGCATCTTCATCGACCACGATCTGGCGCACATGGGCCTTTTCGCCCTTCGCCACATGAGCCACGATCTTGCCGGTGTTGAGGTCGATCGCCGAGACCGAGCCGTCGCGCGTCTGGGTGCCGTAGAGCGTCTTGGTCTTGTTGTTGACGCCGAGGCCGAACATCGGATCCTCGCCCAGCGCAATGGTCTCCTTGACCTCCAGCGTCGTCGGATCGAGTCCCAGGACGAAGGTTTCCTTGGCGCCCCGCGTGCCGGCGGCGGCGACATAGACGCGATTGGTGGCCGGGCTGAACACCAGCTCATAGAGCCCCGCGCCGGGCTTCGCCTGCTTCACGAATTCCGGGTCCGCGAACGCGGCGCCGCTGAACGCCGCCAGCGCGGTGGCGGCGAGGATCAGGCTGCGCAAGCTGGACCGGGCGGGACGGGCAATGATCGGCATGGCGTTTCTCCGTTGGAAAAGCGGGGGACGCGGCGCGGGCGCGCGTCAGGTCGGGTATGTCAGTCGAGATCGATCCAGTTCGGGCCCTTGACCGGCACGGCGAGGAACCGCTCGTTCAGCGCGCGCTGCGTGGCCTCGACATCGAGATCGGCGAAGAGTTCGGGGTGGACCCATTTGGCGAGCAGCCCGACGGTGAGCACATCGAGCGGCGAGTTCAGCAGCTGGTGGGACAGCCCGTGCACCCGGCCCTCGCGCACCGCGTCGAAGCCCGAGAAGCCGGGGCGGGACACCACGCCCTCCAGCGTCTGGCGCGCGCGCTCCGAGCTATATTCCGGGCCGACCAGCAGCCCGGCCGTGCCTTCCATGTGACTGCCGCCGGTCGCGATATAGACCTGCGGATCCTGCGCGATGATGTATTCGAGATTGAGCTTGCCGAAGGCGCGCGGGATCACCGCCGCGCCGATATTGGTGCCACCCACGCTCTCGATGATGTCGCCGACATTGCCGCGCCCCGGCGAGTTGCAGCAATCGGCGGTCATCGCGGCATGGGGTTCGAGGAACACCCGCGGGCGCTTCTCGGCGGGCAGGCCGGCGACCTTGGCCTTGATCGCGTCGAGCTGGGAGCGGCGGAAGGCGAGGAAATCCCCGGCCTGCGCCTCGCGCCCGGTGGCCTTGCCGAGCAAGGTGAGGCTCGGCTCCACATTGGTGAGCGGATGGGTGAAGAAATCGATCACCACCACCGGGATGCCGGCCGCCTCGATGCGCGCGCGCTCCTCGTCGGAGGGCTGCGAGCCGAGCGAGAACACGGCAAGGTCCGGCTTTGCCGCCACCACCTGCTCCACCGAGAGAGCCCCCGCCGAACTCGCCACCTTGGCGAGCTGGTCGATTGCCGGGAATTTGGCGCGGTAATCCTCGAAGGTCTGCTTGCCGATGCGGTTGATGTCGCGCGGCCAGGCGGCGAGCACGCTCACCGGATCGGGATGGATGAGCGACAGCGCGATGAGGAAGCGCCCGTCATCGATCAGCAGCCGGCTCGCCGGCTTCTCCAGCACCACCTCATGGCCGGTGACATCGGTGAGCGCGACCTGCGCCTGCGCGCCGGCCGGCATCAGGCACAGCATCAACGCGGCGACAACGATTCCGGCGAAACGGTGGGCGAAAGCCGTCCAGACATAGGACAGACGGCTGGATGGACGATCCGCTCGGCTTCGCATCATGGAGAACTTCGTAGACGGTGAACGACAGTGAAGGTGCCTATCCGCCTTCTGCACCCAGACCGTCAACTAAACAATCCGTAATCGTTTGTTTTTAATTAGTCTAATCTAAGAATATCCAGATCCATGCCTATTATTACTTCAAATAAGGTGCACACATCTTACCAGGCGCGGAGCTGGCGACTCGCATGGCCGCGCAGGCCCGCGACGGCGGGACGGCGCGTGCAGGCATGAAAGCCGTTACGAAGCTGGTGGCCAGCCACAACAAATAGCCGTGGCGAACCGGGTGGCGAACCCAGCCATAAATTATTGATTTATAAGGCGTTTGGCGTCCCGGAAGGGATTCGAACCCCTGACCTACGGTTTAGGAAACCGTTGCTCTATCCTGCTGAGCTACCGGGACGTGGAAGACGCGACTTCCCTGCCATCCGGCCGCCGGGTCGGATGGCGCCCTAGCGTATGAAGCGAATCGGCGTCACGGGCAAGCATCGCGGTAGGCGTCGGCTGGCCCTCATATGGGCGGATGGCATGCGCCGCGCATTCTTGTATGATGGATGTTGCTGAAATAGCAGAGCGATCGAGGCGCGATGGGCCTGCCATCATCGACCGTCGCGGCGAGCCGGCCGACCGGACGCACCCTCCGCCCCAGCGTGACGCGCCGGGCCGGCGCTTTCCCGCGCGCCGTCATCGCCGCCCCCGCCCTGTTCGCCGCACTGTTGCTGACCGCGCAGCCCGCCTTTGCCGCCCCGCCGTGCCCGGACGACTACCGCCCGCTCGGACGTATCGCTGCCGTGACCGGCGCGGGAGAACTGGTGCTGGAAGATTCCCGGCTCGTGCGCCTCGCGGCCGTTGACGCCGCCGGCGGCGAGGCGGCGATGGTAGCCTCACTCACCCGCACCGCTCCGGGGCGGATGGCGAGCCTCGCTTCGGCCCACGAAGGCACTGACCGCCATGGCCGCACGGCCGGACTGGTGCGCCTTGAGGCCGAAGGCGGTCAGGGCGCGCTCGATGTGCAGGCCGCACTGCTGGCCGACGGCCTCGCCGTCGCGCGCCCGGAGGCAGGCTTTCTCGGCTGCATGACGGCGCTGGCCACGGCCGAGCGCCCGGCACGGCTCGCCCGCCTCGGCCTCTGGGCGCGCCTGCCGATCCCCGCGCACGACCTCGCGGCGCTGGAGGCGCGGCGCGGGCGCTTCACGATCCTGGCAGGTCGCGTGCTAACGGTTGGAACCGGGCGCGCAGTCGATTATCTCAATTTTGGCGCGGTCTGGCGCAAAGACGCCACGGTTCGACTGGAAAAGGACATCGGCCGTGCGTTGACGCAGCGTGGAATCGCGCTGGCCGATGTTGCCGGGCGGCGCATCGCGGTGCGCGGCGCGGTGGTCGAGGACGGCGGACCGGCCATCGACATACGCTGGATCGAGCAGATCGCGGCGTGGGATGAGGATTGGGAAGGACAAGAGGCGGGGCATCAGTGAGGACGGCAGGACGGCAGGAGGCTCGGCCGGGAACGGTCCGCGGGTCAGGCGATCGCCTGCGCCGCATGGTCTCGCTCGCCCTCGTCGCCGGTTTTTCGCTGCTGGCCGCCGCCTGCGCCAGCCTCAACGAGCCGGCAAATCCCAACGCGCCCCTCTCCGGCGAACCGGCCTTCGAGGACTCACTCACCCCGGTCCAGCGCAAGGAACATGAGCGCCTCGTCGCCTCCTATGGCGGGATCTACGATGACCCCAAGCTCCAGGCCCTGATCCAGAGCATCGTCACCCGGCTGGTGGTGGCCTCGGAGCGGCCGGACCAGCGCTATCGTGTGACGATCCTCAATTCCCCGGCGATCAACGCCTTCGCCCTGCCCAACGGCTCGCTCTACATCACGCGCGGCCTGCTGGCGCTGGCCTACGACAATTCCGAAATCGCCTCGGTGTTGGCCCATGAGATGGCGCATGTCATCGCCAACCATGCCGCAACCCGCGAGGACCAGATGAAGCAGGCGGTGCTGGTCAGCCGCGTGATCTCGGATGTGGTGAACGATTCCGATCTCGGCGCCCTCGCGCTGGCGCGCAGCCGCATCTCGCTTGCCAGCTTCTCGCGCGGGCAGGAACTGGAGGCGGACGCTATCGGTGTCGGCATCAGCGCGCGCGCCGGCTTCGACCCTTACGGCGCCGAGCGCTTCCTGACCGTGATGGGCGAGCAGGCCTCGTTGAAGTCGACCTCGATCGGCCAGACCTCGACGCCCGATAATTCCGACTTCCTGGCGAGCCATCCGGCGACGCCGGAGCGCATCTCCATCGTGATGGCCAATGCCCGCGAATATGCCTCGCCCGACAAGCCGGGCGAGCGCGACCGCAAGCAGTATCTCGCCGCGCTGGACGGGCTGGTCTATGGCGACGACCCGAAGGAGGGCTTCATTCGTGGCAGCCGCTTCTTCCATCCCAAGCTCGGCTTCACCTTCACCGCGCCGCAGGGATTCACGCTCGAGAACACCTCGCAGGCGGTGCTCGGCGCCTCGTCCTCGGGCCGCGAGGCGCTGCGGCTCGACGCGGTTCGGGTGGCCGGCGACCAGAGTCTCGGCCAATACCTGTCCTCGGGCTGGATCGACGGGGTGGAAATCTCCTCCGTCGAAAGCCTGGTGCTGAACGGCTTCCCTGCCGCCACGGCCGTCGCACGCGGCGAGCAGTGGTCGTTCCGCATGTTCGCCATCCGCTTCGGCAGCGATGTCTACCGGCTGATCTTCGCCGCGCGCGACCTGACCCCGGAGCTCGACCGCCAGTTCCGCGCGGCGGCGGAGACCTTCCGGCGCGTCTCCATCGAGGAGGCGGAGAATGTGAAGCCGCTGCGGCTGCGCATCGTCACGGTCGGGCTCACCGACACGCCGGAAAAGCTGGCCGCCCGCATGGACGTGCCGGACCGCCCGCTGGATCGCTTCCTGATCATCAACGGGCTGGAGAAGGGCGCCAAGCTGCCCTATGGCGAACAGGTGAAGATCATCTCGGAATAGGCGAGCACCTTACGCCGGCCCGAAGGCGCCGCGCGGCACGCCGGGACCTTTGGTTAGCGCGATGCGCAGCTTTTCGATGGCGCGGCTCTCAATCTGCCGCACCCGCTCCTTGGATATGCCGAGACGCGCGCCGAGCGAGTCCAGCGTCTCGCCTTCCTCGCTCAGCCGGCGCGCCTTGATGATGCGCATCTCGCGCTCGTTCAGAGCCCGCAGAGCAGAGCGCAGCCAGCGGCCGCGGCGCTCGCCGTCGATCTGGCTGGAAACCTCCTCGTCGGGAAGCGGCCCGGTGGCGACCAGATGCTCCATGCGCTCGGAGCCCTCCTCGTCGCCGGCGCCGAGCGTGGCGTTCAGCGACAGGTCCGGGGCGTGGAGCCGGGCATCCATGCGCGCCACCTCGCCCGGCTCGACGCCGAGCGCGGTGGCGATGGAGCGCTGCATCTCCTCGCGCAGCAGCGGGGCGCCCGCGCCACCATGAGCGCGCTCCAGCGCCGCCCGGACGCGGCGGAGGTTGAAGAATAGAGATTTTTGGCCAGATGAGGTGCCACCACGCACGATCGACCAGTTGCGCAGCACGTAATCCTGAATCGAGGCGCGGATCCACCAGGTCGCATAGGTCGAGAAGCGCACCTCATGCGCGGTGTCGAAGCGGGCAGCAGCCTCCAGCAGGCCGACATGGCCCTCCTGCTCCAGATCGGAGACCGGCAGGCCGTAATGCCGGAAGCGGCGGGCGATCGACATGGCGAGGCGCATATGCGAGCGCACCAGCGCATGCAGCGCCTGCTGGTCGCCGGCCTCGCGCCAGCGGCGGGCCAGCTCGTATTCTTCCTCGCGGGCCAGCAACGGCGCCCGCAGCGCCGCGTCGAGAAGGCTGCCCTCACGGCCAGGCCGAACATCCATGTGCGCCCTCCTCCACACCCAATGCGCTGGCGCGAAGTGCCGATCACACGCCGCGCAACCAAATGGCCAAACGCACCGGGCGACCTAAAGTTCCATCCGAGAACTTCCGTAAGGGAACTCGCAGGGGGATGGGACGCCAAAAAGCAAAAGCCCGGCGCGGAGCCGCGCTTTTGTCGGAGATCGGTAAGGTCGGCGCCGGGATGAAGGCACCCGGCCAGCCGCGATCAGGCGGCGGCTTCCTCGGCCTCGGCGTCGTCGGCCTCGGCAATCTCGGCATCCGTCTCGCCCTTGCCGAGACGGCGCGGCCCCTTCAGCAGGTTGGTCTCGATCATCTTGATCGCTTCGGTCTCGGTGAGGTTCTCCACCGCGCCGAGCTCGCGCGCCATGCGGTCGAGCGCGGCCTCATAGAGCTGGCGCTCGCTGTAGGACTGCTCGGGCTGGGCGTCGGAGCGATAGAGATCGCGCACGACCTCGGAGATCGCGACCAGATCGCCGGAATTGATCTTGGCTTCATATTCCTGCGCGCGGCGGCTCCACATGGTGCGCTTCACGCGGGCGCGGCCCTTGAGGGTCTCCAGCGCCTTCTTGAGCACGGCAGGCTCGGACAGCTTGCGCATGCCGACAGAGGCGATCTTGGGAACCGGCACACGCAGCGTCATCTTGTCTTTTTCAAAGTTGATGACGAACAGTTCGAGCTTGAAACCCGCGACTTCCTGCTCCTCGATCGCCATGATACGTCCGACGCCGTGGGACGGATACACGATATGCTCACCCGTCTTGAAACCCTGGCGGATATTGGACGGCTTCTTCGTCGACGACATGCTGTGCCTGCTCCTGGGTCTCGGTTCTTCCGGCGCCCGCCACCTCGGCAGGCACCGCCCCCGGCTCATGCCGAAGGTACAAGAAACACCCCGGCTTCCACGGATGAGGAAGCCGTACTTCAGCCGACAATGGAAAACGTGAGCGACACCGCCACATGGCCTGAGCCATGCGTCAGACGAAAACCCGATGAAAATTCCGGGGAAGCCGCTCCATCAGAGGAGCGTCGCACCATGACAAACCCAATCGACTGCACGAAAGAGCTTATAACACAAAATGTGGGGAAATCAAAATACTGCCGCACCGCAGCGCGCCGCCGGCCTTGAAGCCGCGACGCCCGGTGAGCTTGCCTGCACGACGCAGAAGGTGCCGTGCGGTCAGTCCTGCTTACCCGGTTCGGGAGAAAGATACTGTAGCTTATCGGCTACACCATCCCATTCCTTCGCATCCGGCAGCGGGTCCTTTCGGTCGGTGATATTGGGCCACACCTTGGCGTAGTCGGCGTTCAGCGTCAGCCACTTTTCAAGCCCAGGCTCGGTGTCGGGCTTGATCGCCTCGGCCGGGCATTCCGGCTCGCACACGCCGCAGTCAATGCACTCGTCGGGATGAATGACAAGGAAGTTCTCGCCCTCGTAGAAACAGTCTACGGGGCAAACGGACACGCAGTCAGTGTACTTGCACTTGATGCAATTATCCGTGACGACGTAGGTCATTCATCCAGTCTCCGTGCAGGGCCTGTAATTTGGCCTGCGGTTCTCCCCTAGCGCACCGCCCGTTGCGGCGCAAGGCACATCCCCGGCACCATTCCCGCTCACCCGGCATGGCTGCCCGGCGCATCGGTCAGGTCGATATAGCCGCCGCCGCTTTCGCATCGCCGCGGCGCTCGCTGAAGCCGGCGACCTCAAGGATGCGCACCCGGCCGTCCAGCGCGATGGTCACTGCGTCGCCGAGGCGCACGGCATGGCCGGGGGCGAGGATGCGCGCACCGTTCAGCCGCACGCGGCCGGCCTTCACCAGCGAGGCGCAGGCGGTGCGGGTGCTCGCCACCCGCGCATGCCACAGCCACACGTCCAGCCGGTGGCGCCCCTCCGAGGTTTCGACCGCGCCCAAGCGGGCTCAGCCGCCGTTCTTGTCCGCCTCCATGCGCGCCTTCAGCGCGAGCAGGGCGGCGAACGGCGAATCGGGATCGACCGGCTTGTCGCGGCGGGGCTCGTCGCGGCGCGTGTCCTGGCGGGGCGGGTTGAAGCGCTCCTGCGCCGCGCGCGGAGGACGGCCGGCATTGCGGTTCTGGTCCTTGCGCGGCTCGCGCTCGGTGCGCTCGCCCTGCGGGCCGCCCTTGCGGTCGCGGCGCTCCTCGCGGAACGGACGACGGCCACGCTCGGCCACCTCGCCATCCGGCCGGGGAGCGTCGGTGCGTTCGGGACGCGGGGCGCGCGCCTCGCGCGGAGGCTGGGCGGCAGCATCGCCCGCCGGCCGGTTCTGCGGGCCGCGATGGCGCTGATGGCCCGAGCGCTGCTGGCCCGCGGGACGGCCCGGACGCCAGACCTCGATCATCGCCGGCTCGGCCAAAACGGCGGCGCCGGCGGCGGAATCGGCGGCAGCTTCGGCACCGGCAGTCTCCAGCGCCGGCTCGACCGTCTGGTCGAAGGCGACATCGGAGGTCGGCGCGGACGCCACCTCGCTCAGCACCACCTCGATCTCGGCCGGGGCCTCGACCACCTCGACGACCTCGATGGCCGGCTCGATGGTCTGGTCGAACACCGGGTCGGTGCCGATCGGATCGACCGCGATGAGCACCGCGGGGGTCTCGTCCACGGGCGCTGCATCGACGGGAACGTCAGCGGCTGGTGTGTCGGTCGCCGGGGCCTCAGCAGCAGGCGCCTCGGCAGCGACCACCGGGGCCTCGACCGGCGCCGGGCGGCGCTCCATGCGGTAGCCGAGCGAGCGCAGGATCGAGGCGAAGTCCTCGCCCGCGCAGCCGGCCAGCGAGGTCATGGCGACAGTGGCGGTGAAGCCGCCGCCTTCCACGGCACCGGCCGGCTTCTCGCCGGGGGCGCCGGCGCGCCAGGCCAGAGCCGGACGGATCAGGTCGGCAAGGCGCTCCAGAATGTCGACGCGCACCGCACGCTCGCCCGCCACGCGGAAGCCGACGGCGCGATAGAGCCCCTTCTGGATTTCCGGGTCGACCGGGATCGAGGTACGCCCCGAGGAGGCGAGATGGGGCAGCTCGTCCAGCCCCTTCTGCTGCAGCCCGCCATGCTTCAGCGCCCAGAGCTGGGCGGCGAGCGCGCGCGGCGCGGGCTTGAGCAGCGCGGGGATATAGATGTGGTGGGCACCGAAGCGCACGCCGTGGCCGCGCAGCACCGCGCGCGCCTCCTGGGCGAGGCTCTTCATTTCCTCGGCCACCTTGTGGCGTTCCAGCACGCCGAGCGATTCCACGAGCTGGAACGCGATGCCGCGGCCGATGCCGGCGATGTCCTCGGCGCGGCCGAGCGCCATGATCGGACCGAGCAGCTTTTCGATATGCGCCTTGAGCCACAGATCGATGCGCGCCTGCACGCCGTCGCGGGCGGCGCCGGTCAGATGCTCGTCGGCGATGATCTTGAGGCGGGGAGTGAGCACGTCGTCGCCGGGAATCAGCTTGCCGACCGGCTCACCGATCCAGCGCAGCGTGCCGTCGGCCGAGAGCACGAAAGCGTCGTCGGTGGCTTCCGCGAGCTTGGCGGCGCGCGCCTCGATCTCGCCGGCCAGCGCCTTCTGCGCGGTTGCCCGCAGGGCTTTCGCCTCCGGCCCGCCCGCCGAGGCGTCGGCCGCGAACTGGAAGCCGAGCAGATGGCCGATCACATGGCCTTCGACGACGACATCGCCGGTCTTGGTAATTTCTGTATCCAGCATTGCGTTCTCTCGCAGGCGCCTCATCAGGACGCTGGTCCGACGGTCCACGAAACGGTGGGTCAGCCGTTCGTGAAGCGCGTCGGAAAGTCTATCTTCCACACGCCGCGTGACACCTTGCCAGTGTTCCGGGTCTTCGAGCCAGTCCGGCCGGTTCGCCGCGAAGGTCCAGGTACGGACCTGCGCAATGCGCCCCGACAGCGTGTCTATGTCACCTTCCGCTCGGTCCGCCAAGGCCACTTGTTTGGCGAACCAGTCGGTGGAGAGCTTCCCGAAGCGCATAAGGTCGTCATAGACCCTCGCCACCAGGTCGCTGTGCGAGGCCGGCGACACCTTGCGGTAGTCCGGCAGCTGGCACGCTTCCCACAGCCGCTCGACCCCCGCCGGGGTGCCGGCATGGCGGCGCACATCGGCGTCGCGGGCCATGGCTTCCAGCACCAGAACGTCGTCGGCGGTGGGCGCGCGGGTCAGGCCCTCCTCGCGCGGCGGGATGCTCAGCGAGCGGTGCAGCGTGTCGATGGTGGAGAAGTCCAGCGCGGAGTTGCGCCATTGCAGCACGCGGTGCGGCTCGAAATGATGGGCTTCGAGCTGTTCCACCAGCTCGGCATCGAAGGGCGGGCAGCGTCCGGTGGTGCCGAAGGTGCCGTCGCGCTGCGCGCGACCGGCGCGGCCGGCGATCTGCGCCAGCTCGCCGGGATTGAGCCGGCGGAACTGCCAGCCGTCGAACTTCACATTCCCCGCGAAGGCCACATGGTCGACGTCGAGATTGAGCCCCATGCCGATGGCATCGGTGGCGACGAGGTAATCGACGTCGCCGTTCTGATAGAGCTCAACCTGCGCGTTGCGGGTGCGCGGGGAGAGCGCGCCGAGCACCACGGCCGCGCCCCCGCTCTGGCGACGGATCAGCTCGGCAATGGCGTAGACCTCGTCGGCCGAGAAGGCGACGATGGCGGAGCGGCGCGGCAGGCGGGTGATCTTCTTTTCGCCGGCGAAGGTCAGATTGGACAGGCGCGGGCGCACCAGAATCGAGGCGCCCGGCAGCAGCCTCTCCACCAGCGGGCGCATGGTGGCGGCGCCGAGCAGCAGCGTCTCCTCCCGTCCGCGCCGGTTCAGCATGCGGTCGGTGAAGACGTGGCCGCGGTCGAGATCGGAGGCGATCTGGATTTCGTCGAGCGCGACGAAGGCGACGTCGAGATCGCGCGGCATCGCCTCGACAGTGGCGACCCAGTAGCGCGGATTGTCCGGCTTGATGCGCTCCTCGCCGGTGATCAGCGCGACATTATGCTCGCCGGCACGCTCGACCAGCTTGCCATAAACCTCGCGCGCCAGCAGCCGCAGCGGCAGGCCGATCAGGCCCGAGGAATGGGCGAGCATGCGCTCGATGGCCAGACTGGTCTTACCGGTATTGGTCGGCCCGAGCACGGCAGTGACGCCACGCGCCCGCATGTGCGGCGGCAGCGGCTTTCCCGTCGAGGCAAGGACATTGGCCGGCGGCGCGGCGATATTCATGCGATGATCTGTCCGTCGGGCCGGTGACCCGACCTGTCTAGCACAAGGTTTTCACGATCGGCGACTCGAGATCGCGCCGGTTCGGAGCACGGCGGGGCCTTCCCGCCTTACGGGCAGCGCGCCCGGAGGAGAACAGGAGCGCAAGCGCCCCGCCTGTGTCATGTGGCGCCGGATGCGCCGGAGGCAATCGGGGAGAGGCGATCTGTCGCCGCGTGGCGAGCTATCGGTCGAAAGCCGGCCTCACTGACCCGTGGTCGAGGCCGCCGCCTTGCGCCCCACCGTCGGCTCGGTGATGAAGCTCAGCGCCTCCATCTGCGCCACGCCGAGCAGGGTCGCGACCGAGGCGCGGAACGGCACCAGCATCCGCGTGCCCGCCACCGGGGCGAGCCACACATACATGTCCTTGTTGTTCATCATGTATTTGACCGACTTCCGGTCCGGCTTGTGGCCGGAGACCGGGCGGTAGGCGACGCGGCACACCACGGAGGGGCCAGCATAGCCCTTCTCGGCCTTCACGTCTTCCATGCGGTCGAAGATCAGGTCGAGGTCGTAACGCTGGCGGCCGTCGAAGATCGAGAGCGTGCGCCCGCACGCCTTTGGCGACAGCGGGCTCTCCGTCCCCGGCACCATGATCAGCGTCGCCGTCATGGGATCGAAGATGTTCTTCTTGTCCTTCTCGGTCACGGGCACGCGGTCCGCGGCCGGCATCACCGGGGGCTCGACGGTCATGTCAGTGACGGCGGCACCGCTCATCACCAGACGGATCGCCTCGTTCTTGCGGTCCGATTCGGCTTCCATGGCGAAGGAGCGGGGCTGCAGCGTGCCGCGATCGATGGCACCGCGCGCACCGGCGGCCCCCTTGCCGGACGAAACCGCCTGCACCACGCCGGTCAGCCGCGCGCTGCCGGAGGCGACATAAGCCTTGTCGTCGACCTCGATGAGGAAGGCCGCGCGGCCGAGCTCCAGCCCGCCGAGCGACAGGCGATAGCGGGCCTCCAGCCGGCCATCGGCCGAAGCGGCCGTCGCTCCCAGGCCGACACTAGCGCTCACCAGCGCCACAACTGCTCCGAGGCCGAAACGCTGCATTGCGGAGCCGATTCCCTGAAATGAACGGCCGCGCGCCGATTCGCCACGCAGCGATGGAAATGTGTAATATTGATCGGGTGACGTTGGAAGGCGGCACAACTGTGGCCGCCCGCGGACAACAGCGCGTGATGACACGCGCGTGCGCAAAATGGCGGCGCGAAGGCGGGTCTGCGCACAGCCGGCACCCGCAACGGCCTTGACGGCGTTTGGCGCCTTCCTTATAGGAGCGCACTCAATTTTGACCGATGCCGGATGCGGATCGTCGGACTGAACCCAGTCCTGCGGCGCGGCCGGCCACGAACTTAAGGAATTCCACGATGTCGCGTCGGTGCGAACTTACCGGGAAGGCGGTTCTTACCGGCAATCTCGTGAGCCACTCCAACCGCAAGACCCGTCGGCGCTACCTGCCGAACCTGGTGAACGTCACGCTCACCAGCGATGTCCTGAAGCGGTCGGTAAAGCTGCGCGTGAGCGCCAATGCCCTGCGGACCGTCGATCATCGCGGCGGCCTCGATGCGTTCCTTCTCAAGGCCCGCTCCGAGGAGCTGTCGCAGAAGGCCGTCGAGCTGAAGCGCGCGGTCGAGAAGGCCAGCGTCGCCGCCGCCTGAGCGACGACGCTCGGCCATGAAGCTCGCCGGAACCACCCTATCGCCTTCGAGGCTCGCGCTCCCCGTCATCGGCATGATGGTGGTGGTCGCGGCCTCGAACGTGCTTGTCCAGTATCCCGTCGAGCATTTCGGGCTCGGTGAGATTCTCACCTGGGGCGCGTTCAGCTACCCGCTCGCCTTCCTGGTGAACGATCTGACCAATCGCCGCTTCGGCCCGGCCGTGGCGCGGCAGGTGGTCTATGCCGGCTTCGCGCTCGCCGTGGTGCTGTCGATCTGGCTGGCGACGCCGCGCATCGCGCTCGCCTCGGGCACGGCTTTCCTGTTCGGCCAGTTGCTCGATATCGGCGTGTTCAACCGCCTGCGCCGCCTGAGCTGGTGGCATGCGCCGCTGGCCGGCAGCCTGTTCGGCTCGGCGCTCGACACCGCGCTGTTCTTCTCGCTCGCCTTCGCCGGCGACCCGGACATGTCGTTCCCGGTCACCTATGCGCTCACCGGCATCACCGTGCCGCTGTGGATGGGCCTCGCCTTCTTCGACTTCCTGGTGAAGCTCGCCTGCGCGCTGGTCGCGCTCATCCCCTATGGCGCGCTCATGGGCTGGCTGAAGCCGTGGACCGGCACGCTGCCGCAGCGCCCGACGGCCTGAACCTTCCTATTTGATGACCGCGAAGCGCAGCAGTACCGTGCGCTGCAGCAGCGAGAAATTATTGTCGGAGATCAGGGTGAGGATCACCTCGCCCCCGACGCCGCGATGCGCGGCGATCGCCTCCATATTGTCGATCGACGCGAGCCGGTTGGCCTCGATCAGCACCTCCCCTGCCAGCCGCGCCCCGGGCACGAAATCGCTCAGCGCGAAGCGCCGGATGCGCATCGCCACCCCGCGCAGCATGTCGTAGCGCCGCTCCAGCAGATAGACCCGCCCGTCATCGGCCAGCGCCATGTCGGTGGCGGCGTAATCGTCGCTGCGCTGGATGGTGAAGGTGCCGGCCAGCCCCCCGCCCCTCAGCGGAGAGAACAGGAAGCCGGGCAGGCTCGACGCATCGCCGGGATCGACCTCCCCCACCGCGATCAGCGCATAGGGACTTCCCGTCGGCGGCGCCAGCAGGGCCTCGATGCCCTCATTGGCGCCCAGCGCCTTGAACACCCCGCCCGGCACGATCGGCTCGGCGCGCGCGGTCAGCGGCTGGTCGCCGGGGAACAGCCAGATGCCATGCCGGCGCTCGACGCCGACCACATAGCCCTCGGAACTGCGGGTCAGCGCTTCGGCATCGCCGCTGCCCTGCGAGGCGAGCGTGCGCCCGTTCGGCCCGAGCATGGGGGTGAGGATCACGCCGCTCATGCCGATGGGCGCGTCGCCGGATTGCCGGATCGTGCCGGAGAGCCAGTTGCCGCGATCGGTGATGGCAAGGAAGCCCGCGCCGTCCGGGGCGATGCTGAGGCCGGAGATGCCGCCGAAATCCTGGCTGTCCGAGGTCAGCACCAGCCCGCCCTTGAACTCCAGCACGCCGAGCCGGTTATTGCCCGAGGCATCGAACCGGCTGATCGACTGCGCCTCGACCACGATCGGCCCGACCTGCGCGACCGCCGGCAGGCTCATTGCCGAGAGGCCGACCATGAGGCAGGCCCCGAGCCCCGCGCTCAGCAGCCGGCGACGCAGGCGTGGGAGTATCGCGCGGGCCCCTGCCATCAGCCGCGCACCCGCGCGGGGAGCATGCGGTAGATCAGCCCGTCGCACCGCACGAAGTGATGCCACAGCGCCGCTCCGACATGCAGCGCCACGATGCCGGCGATCACATAGGCGAGAGCGACATGGACCGGCCCCGGCCAGCCGAGCTGCTTGCCAAGGGCGGAGATCGTCAGAATTCCCAGCACCGGCTGGATCAGGATCGCGAGGTAGAGCAGCCCGTGGGTGGCATGGGAGGCGATCGCCAGCACCCGCGGCATGCCGGCCGGCAGCGGTGGCGCGCGATGGGTCAGCCGCCATCCGACCCGAAGCACCGCGAGCGCCAGCACTGCATAGCCCGAGAAAAGATGGATGCGGAACAGGTAGAAACGCGGATCCGTGCCGCGCTCGAAGAAGCCCCAGCTCCAGCCGGTGGCGAACTGCGTCAGCACCAGCGCGGCCACCATCCAGTGCAGGCTGCGCGCCACCCGATCGTAATGTTCCGTCATGCCGTGCGGGTCCGGGACTGTTTGCGAATCTGCGGTCATCGTAGCGGAAATAGCCGGCGCGCGTTGGCAAGATGCGCCGCGACGCGCGCCGACATATTGCGATGCAAAGTATTTCCATGCCATGTCACGATGGGAACGGGGTTCCGGAGCATCGCCTTTGACACGAGCCGCATCGACGGATGGCAGAACGGGTCAACGCTCCCGGCTGGTCGCCCGGCCCGCCAAGGTGACGGACCGCAGCAAGCCGCCGGCCGCCGGCACCAAGACTCCGCGCCGGCTCAAGCAGATCGAGGCCAAGCGCACGGCAATCCTCGATGCCGCTCTCGGCCTGTTCTCGCGCTACGGGCTGCTCGGCACCACGGTGGAGCAGATCGCCGAGGACGCGGCGGTCTCCAAGACCAACCTGTTCTATTATTTCGCCTCCAAGGAAGATATCTACGTCGGCGTGCTGAGCCGGCTGCTGGACCAGTGGCTGGACCCGCTGCGCGGGCTGGAGCCCGACAGCGATCCGGTGCTCGGCATCGGCGAGTATATCCGGCGCAAGATCCTGTTCTCGCGCACCCACCCGGAGGCCTCGCGGCTGTTCTGCCTGGAGATCGTGCAGGGCGCGCCGCTGCTCGGTCCCGAGCTGCGCACCTCGCTCAAGGAGCTGGTGGACGCCAAGACCGCGATGATCCGCAACTGGACCGCGCAGGGCAAGCTCGCCCCGGTCGACCCGCATCATTTGATCTTCTCGATCTGGGCGACCACCCAGCATTACGCGGATTTCGCGGTACAGATCGACGCCGTGCTCGGCACCGGCCTCGACGACGAGGAGTTCGCCGACCAGGCCGCGCTGAACATCCAGCGCATCATCCTCGACGGCATCCGCACCCGCCCCGACACGCCCACCCTGCCCGCGGACGGGCCGAGGAGCACGCCATGAACCGTCGCCACCTGCTGGCTTCCGCGATCGCCGCCACGCTGCTCGCCATGCTCGCCGCGCCCACCGCCTGGGCCGCGCAGGGCGAGCCGCCCGCCGCCCAGCCCTCCGCGGCTCCGCCGCTCGACGTGCAGGCCCTGCTGTACGACCCGAAGACCCCGACCGGCGGCAACCCCAAGGGCGACGTCACCATTGTCGCGTTCTTCGATTACAATTGCGGCTACTGCAAGCAGTCCTCGCCGGCGCTGGAGAAGCTGGTGAAGGAGGACGGCAAGATCCGCCTCGTCTACAAGGATTGGCCGATCCTGGCCGCAAGCTCGGTCTCGGCCGCGCAACTGGCGCTGGCCGCCCATTATCAGGGCAAGTATCAGGCCGCCCACAAGGCGCTGATCGCCCTGCCCAGCCGTTCCATGAACGACGCCAAGATGAGCGCCGCGCTAAAGGCGGCCGGCGTCGACCTTGCGCGCCTCTCCGCCGATCTCGACGCCAACGCCAAGGAAATCGGCGCCATACTCGTGCGCAACAACGAGCAGGCCGAGGCGCTCCAGCTTCCCGGCACCCCGGTCTATCTGGTCGGCCCCTACAAGGTGGCGGCCTCGCTGGACTATCAGGGCTTCAAGGACGTTGTGGCCGACGCCCGCAAGCGCGCCAGCGAGAATTAATCTCCCGAGGCGTCGAGCGCCGCGCGCGCCCGCGCCAGAACCTCGTCCGGCCGGCCGCCCGCATCGACACGCACCCAGTCGAGCGGGCCGATAGCGCGCGCCGCCTGCTGGCGCACCACCTCTTCGCCGGCATCGGAGGCATCACCGCGTCGTGCGCTCACCCGCGCCGCCAGCGCGTCGAGCGGCGCCTCCAGCCACAGGCCGCGAAAGCGCGCGCCGCAGACCCGCGCCACCTGCTCCAGCGCCGCGCGCTCCTCCGGGCGCTGGTGCACGGCGTCGACGATCACGCCATGACCGGCGGCGAGCACCGCCCGCGCCTGTTCGCGCAGCCGCTCATAGACCTGCGCGGTGATCGCGTGCGCATAGCCGGCCTCCGGCAGCGTCTCGAATTCCGGCGCGCCCATGAGCCGCTTGCGCTCGACATCCGAGCGCAGATGCACCGCGCCGGGCAGCGGCCCGATCCCCGGCGCCAGCGCGGCGGCCAGCGTGCTCTTGCCCGTGCCGGACAGTCCGCCCACCGCCACCAGTTCCGCCGGCGCCGGCTGGAGCGCGACATGCGCGAAGGCGAGATAGTCGCGTGCCTCCTTGTGCGCGGCCGCGCGGCGTGCGCCGTCGAGATGGTCGGCGCCGGCCGCCGTCACCTGCGCGCGGATCGCCGCCCGCAGCGCGAGGAACAGCGGCAGCGCCGGCAGGCCGCCCAGCGGCTCCCCCTCGCGGCATTGCGCCAGATAGCGGTTGAACACCAGATTCGCCTCGGCGATGAGGCCCCGTTCGGCGAGGTCCATCAGCAGGAAGGCGAGATCGTAAACGCGGTCGGTGGTCGCCAGCCGCTCGGAGAATTCCAGCGCATCGAACAGCACCACGCGCTCGCCGACCTCCACGATGTTGCGCAGATGCAGGTCGCCATGGCAGCGCCGCACCTCCCCTGCCCGTGCGCGCGCCTCAAGCAGCGGCCCGAGCCGCTCCAGCGCCTGCCGGCACACCGCGCCCAGTTCCGCCACCGCGTCCGGCGCGAACAGCTCCGGCCGCTCGGCGAGCCCGGCCTGATTATCGGCCACCACCCGCGCCAGTTCGGCGGCGGAAGCCACCTCCTCATGACGCGGGGCGCGGGCGTGGGAGGCGGCGATGGCGGCGGCGAGACGCGACAGCCGCTCACGGGTGAGTTCACCCCGCGCGGCGAGGCGGTCGAAGGTCATCTCTTCGTCGAAGCGGCGCATATGCACCGCCCACTCCACCGGCTCGCCCGCCCCGCCGAGCGCGAGGCCCGCGCCTTCGCGGGTGACGGCGACGAGGCCGAGATAGATATCCGGCGCATTCGCCGCATTCACCGCGATTTCGCGGGCGCAGGCGGCGCGGCGCTTCTCCAGCGTCGACAGGTCCATGAAGTCGAAGCGCACGGCGCGCTTGACCTTGTAGACGTCCTCACCGGCGAGGAACACGACCGCGCCATGGGTATCGATCCGGCGTACGTCGCCGGCAATGCCGTGAGTCGGTGGCGCCGCCAGCAGGTCGAACACCGCCGACTGGTCGGCGACGACATGGGTGGCGTCGGTCATTCGCGGCTCCCGGGCGGCCCTGCGGGCTGGTGAGCGAGACTAGCGCGCCCGGCCGCCGCTGTGTTGATGGTTGTGCGCTCTCCAAGAACGCCAGCAGCTTCCTCAGGGAGTTTCGCAACAGGTTTGACCGAGCGCCGGGCGCGACTGTCCGGGCGACCTCGCTCGGCGGATCGGCGCGATGAGCAGATAGATGGACGGCTCTCCGAGCATCGGCCTCAGCAGCCACCCCAGAGCGATAGGCATCGAACCCTTCAGGTGACCGCAGAGCATATGCCTCCAGGACCAGCGCTCAGCCTTGAACATAGGATGCAGCGGCTTGCTGCGATTTCCAGGCGAGGAAATTGGCGACGTCGCATCCTACTATCAAAGCGAGCCCGCGACCTCAGAACGGCAGGCGTGCGTTCTCTTTGACCGACTTCATGACGAAGAACGTCCGTGTCTGCCGGACACCGGGAAGGGCTATCAATTTCTCTCCCTGCAACCTGTTGAAGTCCTCCATGTCACGGCATCGAATTTTCAGTAGAAAGTCGAACTCGCCCGCCACCAGGAGGCAGTCGATGATCTCTTTCATCTTGAGAACCGCCTCTTCGAATGCCAGCCTATGCTCCGGGGCAGCTCGGTCCAGTGCAACGCCGACCATCACGAGAGTGCCCAGGCCCACCATTGCCGGCGCCAGATCGGCTCGAACGCCCGTGATAAATCCCTTCTCGAACAGGCGCTGCGTCCGTCTGTGACACGTCGCCGGGCTGACGTTCACCTGCATTGCCAGTTCCGCATTGCTTAGCCTTCCATCGTTCTGAAGGGCGCGCAGGATTTTGACGTCTATCCGATCGAAGGTGGGCTTGGAAGTTTCTTTCATTTTCAAACCAAAAACGCGACAAGACGGCCATTCTAAGGGGTCTTTCTCCAAAATTATCATAATTTTTGAGAAAACTACGAGAGCACCTTTCGCCCAAGATCGGGTATTTCTGACGACGCAACGTAACTCAAATGAGATCGCCGCGTGAGAACGAGAGCTCCTGATCTGACCGCCTAATCTCCCTCTCCTCGTTCGCCTTCGGCGACCGAAAAATAAGCCCTCGCAAGCGTTTGATTGTTTGCGTCGCCTGACGAAGGGCTGCGGCGATGCCTTTGCACGCCTGCCACACAACGGCACCTCCAAACTCCTCGTTTTTGACGGCCTTGCTCTAGCTGGCGTCTTCTATTGGAAGGAACTTCTACATGGCTGCAATTAAGACAGGCCTTCTCGCTGCTACTGCCGCTGCCGCATCCCTTGCGTCGGCGACACTCGTCCATTCAGCCGATCGGATCCCGGACGCGCAGGCTGTCAAAAATGTCGTACTCGTGCACGGCGCCTTTGCCGACGGCTCGGGCTGGCGCGGCGTCTATGACCAGCTGACCCAGCGCGGCTATCGAGTCACCATCGTGCAGAACCCACTGACCTCGCTGGCCGACGACGTCACGGCGACCAAGCGGGCGCTGGCCCGGCAGGACGGCCCGGCGATCCTCGTGGGGCACAGCTGGGGCGGGACGGTGATCACCGAGGCGGGCGTCGATCCGAAGGTGTCCGGCCTCGTCTATGTTTCAGCCCTGTCCCCCGACAAGGGCGAGACCACGGCCCAGCAATATGAGGGGTTCACCACCCCGCCGGAATTCGTGCTCGACGTCGGCAATGACGGGTTCGGCTATGTGAAGGCGGAGAACTTCAAGGCCGGCTTTGCCGCCGATGCGAGCGATTCCGACGCCGGTTTCATGCGCGACTCGCAGGTGCCGATCGCCATGTCCGTCTTCGGGACGAAGCTCACCGAAGCCGCCTGGCGCAGCAATCCGAGCTGGGCGGTGATCGCCACCGACGACAAAGCCTTCGACCAGCGCATGCTGCAGCACATGGCCAAGCGCATCGGGGCGAAGATCACCGAGGTCCCCGCAAGCCATGCGGTCTTCATGACACAGCCCAAGGTCGTCGCCGACGTCATCGACGAGGCAGCCCGGTCGGTCAGCGCCAAGGCGCAGTGAGGAGCAGGGGGTCGGCAGAAGGAGAGCACGTTTGCCTTCCTGCCGGATCCTTGCGAGCCGATGATGAAAACGCTCGTTTCCATAGCGCGCGCATCCCGCATGCGGTCTCAGCTTCTGCTGCCGGCGCCTCGCTCGCGTGCCTGCAAGGTCTGGCGCAACTGGCGATCGATCGCCCGCAGCCGGACTTCATCGGAGGCGAGCGCGGCAAGCGCCTCGATCGCGTGCGCCTCGCGCTCGCTCAAGTCGCGCGGCTTCCTGTCGATGACGCATAGTGAGCCGACGACAAAGCCGTTGCCGTCCAGAATCGGCGCGCCCGCATAGAAGCGGAATCCGGGCTCCCCGGCCACGGCGGGGTTATCCGCAAAACGCGGATCGCTGGAGAGGTCCGAGACGGAGAACACCTTCTTCTGCAGGATGGTGTGGTTGCAGAAGGCCCAGCTGCGCGGCGTCTCGGGCAGTTCGAGCCCGATCCGCGACTTGAACCATTGCCGCGTCTGCGTCAGCAGCGTCATCAGGGCGATCGGTGCCTCAAGACTCTGGGCGGCGAGCCAGGTGAGCCGGTCGAACGCTTCTTCGGGCGGCGTATCCAACAGGCCCGTGCGCTCCAACGCGACCAGCCGTTGCCGCTCGTTGAGCGCAATCGGAAACGCCAGGCCCTCCTGAGCCATGGCGGCGACCTCGCCATCCGAGAGCCATCCGCGCAGGGTCGCCACCGCTTCGGCCGGCTCGCGCAGGAGTGTGACCCGCGAGGGTAATGGCGGACTGGGCGGGTCGCCGATTGCCACAATGCGGCTGTACAGAAGTTGCGCATTGCCGGCGAGACTCTCCAGAAGCGGCAGGTGGTGATCGTCGGCGCCAGCCAGATCAACGAGCACGGTATGCGGCTTCAAGGCGCCGATCATGACCATCGCGGCCATGACATCGTCGAACAGCTCGGCCGCGCATTCCGGCACCTGGTCCAGAAGCCTGCGATAGGTCGCCAGACGCTCAGCTGATGCGATGACCACGACCGCTGCGGACGCGCGGAGCACCTCGGAGGTCGCGCCCTTATTGTCGATCAAAGCCATGACGTCGGCGCGATAGACCCGGCGATGCCCGCCGGGCGTCTTCCATGACGAAATCGTGCCGCCCTCGATGAGCAGCTGCGCCGTACGCACCGACACACCGAGCAGCCGAGCCGTATCGGCGGTGGTGAGGATGTCCTTCTCTGCGTCGATCATCGCGGTCCCGATAGAGCTTGAGCGGCACGGGTCATAACCCACAAACAGGATATTAGCACAAAGTCATATTTGATAGAAATGATAAATTTGATACTTACCCCTCCGCACATCAGGAGGAATTGGAATGACGTCCCAGCACACCGAAGCCGCAGACTTCGCCGCGACCGCCGCCGACAATCAGCAGCGGCTGCGTTCGAAGCTCCAGCGGCGCTATGATTTCATCGTCTGCGGCGCCGGCTCCTCCGGCTCGGTCGTGGCGCGACGGCTCGCCGAGAACCCGGCGGTGCAGGTCCTCCTCGTGGAGGCGGGCGGCGACGATGATGCCGAGAGCGTCCGCAACCCTTCCATGTGGCCACACAATCTGGGCAGCGAGCGCGACTGGGGCTTCCAGGCAACCCCGAACCCGCATCTCGATGGCCGGACCCTGCCGATGTCGATGGGCAAGGGCCTCGGCGGCGGCTCCAGCATCAACGTCATGGTCTGGGCCCGCGGCCATCGCAGCGACTGGGACTTCTTCGCCAAGGAAAGCGGTGACGATTCCTGGGGCTATGACGCCGTGCTCGATACCTATCGCCGGATCGAGAACTGGCAGGGCAAGCCGGACCCGCAATACCGCGGAAGCTCGGGCCCGGTATGGGTACAGCCCGCGCAGGACCCCAGCCCCATCGCGCTCGCGATGCTCGACGCCGCGACCGAGATCGGCATTCCCCGCTACGATCATCCCAACGGCGCAATGATGGAGGGCGCCGGCGGCGCCGCCATCACCGACATGCTGGTCAAGGACGGTCGGCGCAACTCGCTGTTCCGTGCCTATACCTACCCGTTCATGGACCGGCCCAACCTCACGGTTCTGACTGGCACGACGGTTCGCCGGGTGCTGTTCATGGGTCGGCGCGCCGTTGGGATCGAGGCGCTTCGCGATGGCGACCTCTTGACGATCGGCGCCACCTCCGAGGTGATTCTTTCGCTTGGCGCGATGCACACACCGAAGGTGCTGATGCATTCGGGGATTGGCGATCGCTCCGAGCTTGAGCGGTTCGACATCCCCGTTATCCAGCATCTGCCCGGGGTCGGCGGCAATCTTCAGGACCACGTCGCGTTCTGCTGCATCTGGGGCACGCGCGAGCCGATCGCGCCGCGCAATACCGGAAACGAGGCCAAGCTGTACTGGAAGACGCGTCCGGAGCTCGACGCCCCCGACCTGCTGTTCTGCCAGGTGGAATTCCCGGTGCCGAGCGAGCGTACCGCGGCGCGCGGCGTGCCCGAGCACGGTTGGACGATGTTCGCCGGACTTGCCCGCCCCGCGAGCCGAGGGCGGCTGCGCCTGACCGGATCCGATCCCTCGTCCGGCATCGAGATCGACGCCAACATGATGTCGGCGCCGGCGGACATGGACGCCGCAATCGCCTGCGTCGAGCTTTGCCGCGAACTCGGAAACGCACGGGCTTTCGGACCGCTGGTAAGCGGCGAGGTCCTTCCGGGGCCATTGAAGGGCGAGTCGATGAAGCAGTTCATCCGCGACTCAGCCGTCACCTACTGGCACCAGAGCTGCACAGCCAAGATGGGACGGGACGCGATGTCAGTCGTTGACGGTACTCTCAAGGTCTACGGCGTCACAGGACTGCGTATTGCCGACGCCTCCATCATGCCGCGCGTCACAACCGGAAACACGCAGGCACCCTGCGCCATCATCGGAGAGCGCGCTGCCCAGGCAATCCGTCAGACCCACGACCTATGAGTTGTGAGCCGGGGCAGCCGGTAGGAGGCGCCCCGGCGATGCCGCGAGATCGATCCGTGCTGCATGATTCCGCTTCGCTCGAAAGGCTCGACCATTCCGAGCCGTTCCGTGGCCTGAATGTGATGATGGTGACGTCGGACGAGACCCTGCGTTGCCACGTCACGACCTATTTGCGGGAGCACGGATGCCGCGTCGTCGGCGCGGACCGCGTGCCGGCGGTGGGGCGGCTCCAGTCCGAGCGGTTCAACCTTCTGGTTCTCGACGCACAGCTTGACCCCGTCGATGGCTTCGAGGCGCTGCGCCGCGTGCGGGCGGTGTCTGAGCTTCCCATCATCATGATCACCCGAAACCGGCAGGACGAGATCGACTGTGTCGTCGGGCTGGAGCTGGGCGCCGACGACGTCCTCGCCGCCCCGCTCAGTCCGCGCGAGTTGCTGGCCCGCGGCCGCGCCATTCTGCGTCGCATCGGACGCTCTCGCTTCTTCGATGCCGAGAACCGCCCGGGTGGCTGGCGCTTCATCGGTTGGGAGCTTCGGCGCCGCACCCGAACGCTCACCGATCCGTCCGGCCGCGTCGTCGACCTCACGCGCAATGAATATACGTTGTTATGCACCTTCCTGGAGGCGCCGCGGCAGGTGCTCTCCCGTGTGCAGCTCATGCGGGCCACTCGCCCACACGAGGACATCTTCGACCGGAGCATTGACGGGCAGGTGCTCAGATTGCGACGGAAGCTTCAGCCGAACGCGAGCGCGCCGCAGCCGATCCGCACCGAGAGGGGCGTGGGCTACCTGCTGGATGCGGAGGTCGAGCCCTTGTTCTAGCGACGTGCATATTTCATCCGTCGTCATTCTCCACCGCGCTGAAGCCATATCGACGAACAGGCCGCTTATCGGTGCTCCTCCAACATGGAGTGCCTTATGAGTACCAGCATCAACAGCATCGCAAGCGAGGCGGCTTGCGCGCCCGACGTTCTCTCAATCCCGCTGCACAAACTGGACGTCGCGCGGCCGGAGCTTTTTCAAAGCGGCAGAGTGTTCCGCTGCTTTGAAAGACTGCGACGGGAGGCGCCTGTTCACCACTGCGCCGACGGGCTGTTCGGGTCCTACTGGTCCATCACCAAGCATAGCGACATCGAGGCGATCGAACTGGATCCGGACACGTTCTCTTCGGAGCACGCCAATGGCGGCATCACGATCACGTCGCGTCCCGATGACCCGCAGTTCCTGCCCTCTTTCATCGCGATGGACCCGCCCCGACACGCGGCGCAACGAAAGGCTGTCGCGCCGGCATTTTCTCCCGAGCGCCTGCAGTACCTCGCGCAGCAGCTGCGTGACTGGTCGGCAGAGATTGTGGGCGAACTGCCGGTCGGCGAACCTTTCGACTGGGTGGACAAGGTCTCCATCGAGTTGACGGCGCGCACGCTGGCCTCGCTGCTCGGCGTGCCACGGGAGCGATCGCGCGACCTGATCCGCTGGTCGAACGCGATGGTTTCGCTCCCCGGCAGCGCGGCTTTTCCGACCCTCGCCGACAAGCTCAAGGTGATGCAGGAATGCTTCTCGGCCTTCGACGCCATCTGGGAGGAACGGCTGAAAAACCCGCAGGGAGACGACCTGCTCTCCATGCTGGCCTCGGGCCCCGAAACGCGCGCCATGTCGCGCACGGAACTCCACGGAAACCTCGTGCTGCTGATCGTCGGCGGCAATGACACCAGCCGGAACGCGATCAGCGGCAGCGTCGTCGCCTTCGATCGCTTTCCAGAAGAACGCGAGAAGCTGAAAGCTCGTCCCGAGTTGCTGACCGCCCTCACGCCCGAGGTTCTGCGCTGGCAGACGCCTGTCGCCCATATGCGCCGCACGGCCATGCGTGACGTGCCCCTTCGCGGGCAGCAAATCCGCAAAGGCGACAAGGTCATCCTCTGGTACATCTCGGCGAACCGGGACGAGGACGTGTTCGAGAGCGGCGACGACTTCCGGATCGAGCGGCCCAATGCACGGCGTCATCTTTCCTTCGGCGCGGGAATTCACCGGTGCATTGGAGCACGCGCGGCCGATCTACAGCTGAAGATCCTCTGGGAGGAGATCCTGCGGCGCATCCCGCGCATCGAAGTGGTCCAGGCGCCGGTCACGACCTCGTCCACCTTCGGGCACGGCTATACCGAGCTCATGGTCCGCATCCCTGAACGCTTCGCAGCCTAGTCACTGCGACGCCTTCGACACATGCGGCACGGCTTAATCGATCCCGCAACAACGCGCCGATGGTCCGATCCGTCGCCCCTCGCCGCGCTCTTCTCACGGAAAACCAGATGAATCCGATCTTCGGCACCCCGGCGCTTGTCGTCCTTGCACGTTTTCTCGTCACCTGTCCCTTCTGGATCAGCGGAGTAGCCAAGAGCATCCACTTTGACCTTGCCGTCTCCGAGATGGCACGCTTCGGCCTTGAGCCCGCGATCCTGTTCAACCTTGCGACCATCGCGGTCCAGCTTGGCGGATCGGCCATGCTCGTCTCGGGCCGATTTGTCTGGTGCGGCACCGCCACGCTGGTGCTGTTCACCTCGCTCACCATACCGCTGGTGCACCATTTCTGGTCGATCGCAGAAGAACCGTTCCGCACCATCGCCTTCCATACGGCCAGCGAACATGTCGGCCTCATCGGCGGGCTGATCGCTGCCGCTGCTCTGTCATCGCCACGCGCGGGAGCCGCGCCCGCCCGTCGAAAGGATCGCGCTCATTCGAGTGGCAACGATCTACAGGAGCGCATCACTCTCGACCGGGATGTGCAAGCTCGGGATGGGCGCAAGAACGTGCCGTCGGATGGGAACTACTTCTGGTTTTGAAGGGACGGCTCTTCGTCTCGATGCAAGCCAAGAACGACATGCCTCGTGTTTGGCGGCAGAGGAAATCGTCATGCCCTGACAAAGCCCCGTCCAAAGCCAGCGATACGATCGGAGCCTAAAACCTTGTTCGGGCTGGGACTGTCGGCTTGCACCCTATGCATCGTCACGACGATCCCTTGACTGAATCGCCCTGTCCGGGAGGTCGCCGCGAGGACTCCATCTTCGCTGTCGAGCAGCGTTACACGATCGGCCACGGCCCTGCTGATGGCCGGTCGTGTCGTCGTCTATGGCGCTGCGGTGGCGCCGCCGAACGGCGCGACGGCGTCTTGCCAAACCAGCCTGGCTTGTTGCAAGGCAACATCCATCTGCGGAAAGGCAGGCGTGTGAGTCAACGCTTGAGCTTTGGCGGTGTTCCGGTCGCATGGCCAACATGGCTCACCCGCGCCGTGCCGGATCAGACCGCAGAAACCCGACGATCTGCTCTTCCGTAAAGCGGCTGCGCCCCATGCTCTGGTCCTCTCGATGGGCCAGAACGAACTTCAAGCTGGATTATCCCGGAGGGGCAACGTCATCGACGGTTCACTTTTTCGCACGTGAAATCGCGAAACCCCAAAACGACAAAAGCCCCGCTACCGCGAGGCTTTGTGTCTTGCAGGAAACTGGAGCGGGCGAGCCGCTTAGGCTCACGCCGGTGCTTTGTGGATTGGATCGACCCAGTAGACCGCCTCCGGCTTCTCTACGGGGTCGACATCGGTAATGTTCACCACCACCGCTTCGTTATCCGAACGGACCAGCACGCATTCGAGCGGCGCGTCGGGATCGGCGTTGATCTCCTGATGCGGCACGAAGGGCGGCACGAAGATGAAGTCACCCGCCTCGGCCTCGGCGACATATTCCAGTCGCTCGCCCCAGCGCATACGCGCGCGGCCGCGCACCACATAGATCACGCTTTCCAGCGCACCGTGATGGTGCACACCAGTCTTGGCGTCGGGCTGGATAGTGACGGTGCCGGCCCAGATCTTCTGGGCGCCGACGCGGGCATGGTTGATCGCGGCCTGCCGGTACATGCCCGGCGTCTGCGCGGTGTTGGCGTCGAGCCGGTCGCCCTTGATGACGCGTACGCCGTTATGTTTCCAATGGTCCGCCACGTGTTCATGCTCATGCGGATGGTCGTGGGAATGCTCGCTCATCGTCTGGTCCTGTGTGCCCTCAACATTCATCGGCGATAAGTCCATTTTCCGTTGAAGCACTTGGGGCTGAATCTCCCCATCACGCGCGCATGCTAGAACCGTGGCCTACCGAAGGGCTTTCGGCACGGGGGCGCTTCAGGGTGCCGACCTCACGCGTCGACGCCATTCCGACTGCGCCATAAAGCGCCCCTGCCAGATGCCGATGCCTGTCGCTAGTGCTGCCGCCTCATCGGAGCACGAAGTCGCTCCTGAAGCTGACGACTGCCATGGCGTGCCCCAGCAGGCCAGCCAATGGCTCATGTCCGCATCGTACACCGGGCAGATCGCGATCCCGCGTGCCCCCGACCGGGATATGCGCCGGATGTTCAAGATGATCGCGGGCAAGGCCGGCGTTACCAGGGAAATCCGCGACCGGCTTCAGAACCACGCGCGGCAAGATGGCAGCTCCTGCAACTACGACCGGGGAACTGTGGTGATGGTGCTAGCGACTACTTTCTGACGATGGCGCCGGAGCAACTGTTGTCGGGACCGCCGTTCTCTATCCACGAAGCAGATTTCCCAGCTTCGATACATCGTCGAGTGTGGACAGGTTGAGCGTCGTCTCGATCAGCCTCTCGCACTTCTCGGCGCCGAGGATCGGCTCGATCAATTCGCGCGCCTTAGTGACGATCTCCGCCCGCGACATCGGATTGTCCGAGGTGCCGCGCACCGCCTCGATATGCTTGAACAGAACGCGGCCATCGGCGAGCTCGATGGTCAGCTTGGCTTCGCGGCGCGGCAGACGGCGGCCCAGTTCCTCGCTGGCGATCAGCTCCACCTTGCTGCGGAGCGCCCGCACTTCCGGGTCCTGCATGCGCGCTTCGTCATGGATCGAGGCAAAGGTGGCGGTGCGGTCGATCAGCATCACCGCCAGCATATGCTGGACGCAGACCGCCGGCATGTCGCGATTATCCACCACCGTCGCCTCGCGATCGCCGATTTCCACCACGATCCGCGTCACGTCGGCGCTCGCGAAATCATGCTCGCGCAGCAATTCCTCGGCAGCGTCGAGCGGGGCCTGAATCGGCGAGCCGACCGTCCATTTCTTGATGTTGGAATGGGCGATGGCGAAATGCCGGCCAAGGTCGTCGATCAGCCCCGCCGGATCGCAGTTCGGCCCATAGGCCAGAAAGTAATTATCGTTGCCGGAGAACGGGTCTTCCACGGCCGTGAAGCCCGCGCTGACCATCAGCGCCGCCGCCGTGCCGTTGCGCGCCGGCATGCCGCCGAACACGAAGGCTTTGACGATGTGGTCGGGGTCGCGCTGCCAAGCGGCGATGCCGGAGGATTGCTGGGCGGCATAGTCCAACGCCCAGCGCATCTGCCGATCATGGAAACCGGCGAGGCTGCCGGCTGCAGCTGTGGCACCGAACAGGCCGGCGACGCTGTGCGTGCTTTTATGTTCATCAGCAAAGAAACGACGGACCCCGAGCGTCATGGTCACACGCGAGCCGACATCATAGCCGAGCGCAACGGCGCGCAAGAACGCTTCGCCGCTGACGCCCTTCCACTCGCCGATGGCAAGCGCGGCAGGCACCACCGCGCAGCCGAGATGGGACAGCGAAGGCGCATGGGAATCATCGGTCTCGTCGGCATGGGCCAGCATGCCGTTGGCGAGCGCGGCCTCCATCGGGCCGACCTTGGCGGCATGGCCCGCCACCGAACACACCGGTTGACCGGGCAGCGCCGCGAGATAGTCGAGGCTGCGCTCACCGGCAGGAAGCTCCGCGCCGGAAATCATCGAGGCCAGGGTGTCGAGTATGTGCAGCACGGCGCGCTCGGCCACCGCCGGCGGCAGGGGCTGGTGCGCGGCCTGTGCCATGTAATTGCTGAGCTGAAGGGTAACGGGGCTTACGGCGTCGCGTTTCATCTGCGTTTCCTCAATGTTTTTGGACAGCGCCGGGCGGCGTTTGGCGTTGATAGGATTGGATCGCCCGACGAGATGCGTGGTCAGGACACGAGGAAATCCTCGATCCGGCGGGCATAGGCGATCACGGTGCGCACCAGTTCCGGCGCGGCTTCCGCATGAAAGCGGAATTCGGGAATGGTGAGCAGCAGCGAGCCGAAGCCGAAGCCGTCGCGGCTGCGCAGCGGCACGGCAAGGCCGACCGCGCCGGCGAGCCTTTCGCCATGGGAAATGGCAAAGCCCTCGCGGCGGATATCGTCGAGCTGGGTGTGCAGCGTTTCAGCATCCACGACCGTCGCCGCCGTGAGCGGCGTCAGATCATGATCGGCGAGGAGTTGCCGAGCCTCATCCGCGGGGAGCGATGCGAGCGCAGCCTTGCCGCTGGCCCCGGCATAAAGCGGTGAGGCTTCGCCGGGTAGCAGCCGATAGCTCAACGGCCGACGGGGCTCTTCCACTGCCACCACGACAAGACTGACGCTGCGACGGTCGATCATGCTGACGCAGACGGTCTCGCCGGTTTCCTCGACGAGCTGGCGCATGGCGGCGCGCAGGCCGGCAGCGAAGCCGTCGCGGCCGGCGACCAGCGCCATGGTCATCAGAAGTTCCGGCCCGGCCACCACACCGCGACCGCCCGGCGCACGGCTGAGCCAGCCAAGCGCTTCCAGCTCGGCCAGCACGCGGTGCGTGGTGGGAATGCTCAGGCCTAGCGTTGTCGCCAGCATGTTGGCGTGAACCGGCCCATTGGAACGGGACACGACCCGGACGATCGCCAAACCCTTCCCCAAAGCCGACAGCTTGGCGTCGGGCTCGGATGCCGGCTCCGCAACAGCAGGAGAGACAGTCTTCGGCATCGATGGACCACATATCCCGGTAAACGAAATCTCCTCTCATAATAATCGTCTTCGACCGCCGAAGCAGGAGGCGCACACTTGCCGATGAGGAAATTCAAATCATAAAATAATAACATATTCCGATAAACGGAATGAATACCAAGAGGCCATCAGGCCCGGGCAAAACGCTTAGGTAGGAACGCCAGTCATGAAGCTGAAATCATTGGCGCGGCTCGGAGCCGTCGCCGCTGTATTCGCGACGCTCGCCGCCCCGGTTATCGCCGCGGACTATCCCACCCGACCGATCAACGTGCTGGTCGGCTCCGGCGCCGGCGGCATCAACGATCTCATCGCCCGCATCCTCGGCGAACACATGACGAAGACGCTGGGTCAGCCGCTGGTGATTGAGAACCAGCCCGGCGGCGGCAGCACCATCGCCATCTCGCAGGTCGCAAAAGCGGCCCCCGACGGCTACACGCTGCTGGTCAACGGCTCGGTGCATTCGGTGGTCGGTGAGCTCTATCCCAAAGCCGGCATCGATGTGGAAAAGGATCTGCAGAGCGTTTCGCTGCTCGCCGGCGTCCCTTTGATCCTCACCGTCGTGAAGACCCTGCCGATCACCGATCTGAACTCGCTGCTCGCTTACGCCAAGGAGCACCCCAACCAGCTCACCTTCGGCTCCAATGGCCGCGGCAGCGGTGCGCATCTCGCCGCCGAGCTGGTGAAGAGCATGGCGGGCGTGCAGTTCAAGCACATCCCCTACCGCACCACTCCGCAGGCGCTGAATGACCTGCTCACCGGCCGCATCTCGATCATGCTGGGCACGGTGACGATGTTCGCGCCGCACATCCAGTCCGGCGAAGTGCGCCCGATTGCGGTGAGCACCAGTGAGCGCTCCACTCTGGTTCCGGACGTGCCGACCTTCAACGAACTCGGCCTCAAGGGCTATGAGGCGTCGAGCTGGACCGCGCTCTATGCGCCGAAGGGCACGCCGGCGGCGGTCATCGACCGGCTGAACGTCGCGATCAAGGCGGCGCTGGAGGACGAAGAGGTCAAGAAGCGCTTCGTGCAGCTCGGCCTGATCGCACCGCCGGAACTCGGCCCGAAATATCTCAACACCTACCTCAACAAGGACATTTCCCGCTGGGCCGCCGTGCTGCGCGCGAGCCCGGAATAGGCGGCACGCCGCCTGACGACTTCGCTCCAGATTTCCCGTGATGGTTGGGACATTTGCCGATGTTTTCGAGGGATTTCCTCGCCGGTCTCGTCATGCTGCTCGTGGCCGGCGCTCTGTACTACGACGGACGAGGCCTTGAGTTCAGCAATGCCGACGGCATGGGACCGGGCTTCTTCCCGTTCCTCGCGGCGGGAGGGCTCGCCCTCCTGTCGGTCATCCTGATGGTCTCCGGCCTGATGGCCGGGGCCGCACGGATGGAGCCGGTCGGCCTGCGCGCGCCGGTGATGGTCATCCTATCCGGCATCGCCTTCGCGCTGCTGCTGAAGCCGGCAGGGGCGCTGACTGCAACCGTCGCGGTCGTCGTGATCTGCGCGCTGTCGATCAGCGATTTTCGCTGGAAGGAGGTTGCGCTGGTCGCCGTCGGCATGGCGGCGCTGGTCGGCTTCCTCTTCGTCTATCTGCTCCAGCTTCCGGTGGCGATGTGATGCTTGATCTTCTCATCTCCAACTTCTCGATCGGTTTCGCCGCGGCGTTCTCGCCGGAGAACCTGCTGTTGTGCTTTGTCGGTGCACTGCTCGGCACCTTAATCGGCGTGCTGCCCGGCATCGGTTCGGTGGCGACCATCGCCATGCTGCTGCCGATCACCTTCGGCCTGCCGCCGACCTCCGCGATGATCATGCTCGCCGGCATTTATTACGGCGCGCATTATGGCGGCTCGACCACGGCGATCCTAGTCAATCTGCCGGGCGAAGCCTCCTCGGTGATCACCTGTCTCGACGGATACGCGCTGGCGCGGGCGGGACGGGCCGGTGAAGCGCTGGCGCTCGCCGCCATTGGCTCCTTCATCGCGGGCTGCCTCACCACCTTTGCCATCGCCTTCTTCGGACCGGCGCTGACGGTGGCGACGCAATGGCTGGGGGCACCGGATTATTTCGCGCTGATGGTGCTGGGCCTGCTCGCCGTTATCGTGCTCTCGCGCTGCTCGATGCTTAAAGCGCTGATCATGCTGATGGCCGGCTTCCTGCTCAGCATGGTCGGCACCGACCTGATCACCGCCGAGCCGCGCATGACGTTCGGTATTCCCGAGCTCTCCGACGGCATTAGCTTCGTCGCGATGTCCATGGGCCTATTCGGCATCTCCGAGATCATCGCCAACTATGCCCACGGCACCGATGGCGAGATCATCACCCGCAAGATCGAGCGGCTGTTGCCGAGCCGCAAGGTGATGCGTCAGGCGCTGCCTTCCATGCTGCGGGGCACCGGCATTGGCATGTTCCTCGGCATGTTGCCGGGCGGCGGCGGCGTGCTGTCCTCCTTCTGCTCCTATGCCGTCGAGAAGAAGTTCTCCAAGCACCCCGAGCAGTTTGGCCGCGGCGCGGTCGAGGGTGTCGCCGGGCCGGAAGCCGCCAATAATGCAGGCGCGCAGGCCTCGTTCATCCCGCTGCTCAGCCTCGGCATCCCCTCCAATGCCGTGATGGCGCTGATGGGCGGCGCTCTGCTGATCCAGGGCATCACGCCGGGCCCGCATGTCATCGCCACCCAGCCCGAACTGTTCTGGGGCATCGTGGTCAGCATGTGGGTCGGCAACGTCATGTTGCTGGTGATCAACCTGCCGCTGATCGGCCTCTGGGTGAAACTGCTCGCCGTGCCTTACCGGGTGCTGGCGCCGATGATCCTGGTGTTCTGCTGCATCGGGGCGTTCAGCGTCCACAATTCGGTGTTCGACGTGCTGCTGATGATGGGCTTCGGCGTGTTCGGCTATCTGCTGATGAAGCTGGAGTATGACCCGACGCCGCTTCTGCTCGCCTTCATCCTCGGCCCGCTGATCGAGGAAAATCTGCGCCGCGCCCTGCAGCTTTCGGATGGCAGCCCGGCTGTGTTCATCGAAAGCCCGATCAGCGCGGTGCTGCTCATCCTTTCCGCCATTCTCGTCATCGTCGCCCTCGCCCTCGACTTCCGGGCGCGGCGCGCGGCCGTCGCCAGCTAGGAGCGCGCCATGGACCTCAATCTCAGGGGCAAGCGCGCCCTCATCACCGGCGCCTCGCGCGGCATCGGCCGGGCGATCGCCGAGGCGCTGGCGGGCGAGGGTTGCCATCTGGTGCTCGCCGCACGCTCGGCCGAAGCGCTGGAGGCCGCTCGTGCGGAAATCACCGCGCGCCATGGTGTCGAGGTCACGACCGAAGTGGTCGATTTGTCGAAGCTGGAGGAGGCCGAGGCGCTGGCGCACCGGCATGCCGGGCTCGACATCCTCATTAACAATGCCGGCTCGACGGCCCATGGCCATCTCGTCGATGTGTCGGACGCGCAGTGGCAGGAGGGGTGGTCGCTCAAAGTTCACGGCACCATCCGCATGTCGCGGGTGATCTATGCCGACATGAAGGCCCGCGGCGGCGGAGCGATCGTCAACATCATCGGCTATGCCGGCGAAAGGGTGAACGGACATTTCATCGTCGGCAGCACCGGCAATGCCTCGCTGATTGCCTTCACCCGCGCGCTCGGCTCGGTGAGCCCGGCCGACAATATCCGCGTTGTCGGAATCAACCCCGGCCCGGTGCTGACCGACCGCTTGCAGAAGCGCCTCGAAAAGACCGCCGCCGAGAAACTCGGCGATGCCGCGCGCTGGCGCGAACTCACCAAGAGCTACCCGTTCGGCCGCCCGGCTCATCCTGACGAAGTGGCGGACGCCGCCTGTTTCCTCGCCTCCGAGCGCGCCGCCTACATCACCGGAACCACGCTCACCCTCGATGGCGGCCTGACCTATCGGCCGCCGAGCGAGTGAGCCGGACCCGACCCGAGAACATGCGATCATGAGGATGCCGCGATGAATTCTCCTCCCCAATCCCGCTCGATGTGGCTGCCCGGTGGCGCCGCCTCGCTGGGCGCTGAAGGTCGGCCGGTGCTGGTCGGCGGCGAGTGCCGCGAGTGCCACACCCACATGTTCCCGAAGACCATCGTGTGCTGTGCCTGCATGAGCGAGGACATCATTGACGCGCCGCTGCCCTCCGAGGGCACGCTCTACAGCTTTACCCAGGTCCATGTCGGACCGGCGCAATGGCACAAGCCGCTGACCGTTGGCTATGTCGACCTGCCCGACGGAGTGCGGCTGTTCTCGCATCTGCGCAATTCGGCGGAGCTGACCATCGGCGGCCCGGTCCATCTCACCCTCGGCCAGGTCGGCACCACCGCCGAGGGTGAGGCCATCAACACCTACATGTTCGCAGCCGGGGAGACGGAGCAATGAGCGCGGCCTATGTGATCGGGATCGGCATGGTTCCGTTCGGCAAGTTCCCCCAGCGCACCGTGGTCGATCTCGCCTGGCCGGCGGTGAAGGCGGCGATCAAGGATTCCGGGATCGACCCGCGCAGGATTGACGCCGCGTTCTGCGGCACCACTTTCGGCGGCATGATGACCGGCCAGCGTGTGCTCGGCCATATCGGCCTCTCCGGCATTCCCGTCACCAATATCGAGAATGCCTGCTCCTCTTCCTCCAGTGCACTGCGGCAGGCAGTTTCCACCGTACGCGCCGGCCAGCACGATGTGGTGCTGGTGCTCGGCGTCGAGAAGCTGACCAAGTTCGGTGGCGGCACGCTCCCCCTCGAAATGGAGGACTGGGACGTCAGCCAGGGCATGATGATGCCCGCGCTCTATGCCATGCGCGCCAAGCGCTACATGCATGATTACGAGCTTTCGCCGGAACAGCTCGCCGGCGTTTCGGTGAAGAACCGCAAGAACGGTGCGCTGAACCCGGACGCGCAGATGCGCGAGCCGGTAACCATCGAGCAGGTGCTGGCCTCGCGCCCGGTCGCCGATCCGTTCACCCTGCTGCAATGCTGCCCGACCGGCGACGGCGCGGCAGCCCTCATCGTCGCCAGCGAGAAGATCGCCGCCCAGCTCGGCAATCGCGCCATCAAGGTGCTGGCTTCCGACCTCACCTCCGGCCGTTTCACGCCGGGCTATCGTGACATGACGATCCCGGAAATCACCGTGCGCGGCGCGCATGAAGCCTATGAGGAAGCCGGGTTCGGGCCGGAGGATATCGACGTCGCCGAAGTGCACGACGCCTTCTCCATCGCCGAACTGCTCTATTACGAGGCCTTCGGCTTCTGCGGGCGCGGCGAGGCCGGGCGGATGATCTCCGACAGCGAGACCGAGATTAACGGCCGCATCGCCGTCAATCCGTCGGGTGGCCTGCTCGCCAAGGGCCACCCGATCGGCGCCACCGGCGCGGCGCAGGCGGTCGAGATCGTTCGACAGCTGCGCGGCGAGGCTGGAGCCCGTCAGGTCGAGGGCGCGCGGATCGGACTCAGCCACGCCACGGGCGGCGGCATCACCGGCTTCGATCACGGCGCCTGCGCCATCCACATCTTTGCGCGGGCCTGAACCATGGCGCGCCCCTCGATCGAGCTCGTCCACGACCAGCCGCCGGCCTCACGGTTAGATGCCAGCGGCACGGTAGCCCGTGCGCTGGCCGTGCTGCGCACCATTGCCGATGCCGGCGGCGAAGTCGGCGTCAAGCAGGTCTCGGACGCGCTGCATCTGCCGATGAGCACCGCCCACCGGCTGCTCGATCTGCTCAGCGCCGAAGGCTATGTCGAGCGCGACCCGGAACGGCGGCGTTATCGCGCCGGGCTGGAATGGCTGCGGGTCTCCAACCGCATCCTCAGCCAGGAGAACCTGCCGCGCCTCGCCGTACCGATGCTCACCGATCTCAGCCGGGAGAGCGGCGAGACCGCGCTGCTCTCGCTCTACCAGCCCAGCCATGCCGCGATGATCTTCGCGGCGAAGTCCGACAGCCCGCACATGCTGCGCTACGAAATCGACATGTATGTGCGGCTGCCATTGGTATGGGGTGCCTCGGGCCTTTCCATCCTCGCCTTTCTCGGCGCCCGCGAGCAGCAGGCGGCGATTGACCGGCCGCACAAGCCATCGGCCTCCGGCGAAGCATTCGACGAAGCACGGCTGCGCGAAAAGCTCACCGAAGTCGCCTCGCGCGGCTATGCGCTGACGCGCGGCGAGAAGGTGGCCGGCGCGGTCGGCATCGCCGTGCCGGTGCGCGGCAGCGGTTCCACGGTGATCGGCTCGATCGGGCTGACCATACCGGCCGCGCGCTTCGTGCCGGTTCACGGCGACGTCTACATCGCCATCCTCAAGGCCGCCGCCGCGCGGCTGATGTCGCGTGCCGGCTAAGACAACAGATTGTGGGAGTGAGACGCAGGATGAAGGACGCACCGCTGGCGGGCATCAAGGTGCTCGACCTCACACAGTTTCTCTCCGGTCCCTATTGCACGCAGATCCTTGCCGATCTCGGCGCGGAGGTGATCAAGGCCGAAGCGCCGGAAGGCGACCTCGCCCGGCATATTCCGCCTCATTTCGTCGGCAAGGACAGTCTCTATTTCATCGCGGTGAACCGTTCGAAGAAGAGCCTCGCGGTCGATTTGAAGACGCCGGCCGGACAGGAAGTGCTCAACGCGCTCATCGCCAGCTGCGACGTCGTCGTGGAAAATTTCCGGCCGGGCATCATGGCCAAGCTCGGCGTGGATCAGGAGAAGCTACGGGCCGAGCGCCCGGAACTGGTGTGGTGCTCGATCAGCGGCTTCGGCCAGACCGGGCCTTATCGCGACAAGCCGGCTTACGACATGATCGTGCAGGCGCTTTCCGGAGGCATGAGCCTGACCGGCGAGCCCGAGGGCAAGGCGGTACGCTCGGGGCTCCCGATTGGCGACATCGTCGCCGGCATGTATGCCGCAATCGGCATTCTCTCCGCGCTGTTCCGGCGCGAGCGCACCTCGCGCGGCGACGCGATCGACATCGCCATGCTGGATTGCCAGGCGGCGATGCTGACCTATCAGGCCGCCTATTTCCTGCATTCTGGCCAAGTGCCGGGTCGGCAGGGCAGCGGGCACGATTCGATCTCGACCTATCGCTCCTTCATCGCGCGCGATGGCCGGCAAGTGGTGATTACCGCCAATACTGAGCGGATGTGGCAGGGGCTGTGCCGCGTGCTGGGTCTGGCGGAGCTGATCGACGATCCGCGCTTCCTCACCAATCGCGAGCGCTTCACCAACCGCATCGCCCTGTGGGCGCTGCTGGAGCCGGCCTTCAACACGGCGGATGCCGCCGAATGGGTCGAACGGCTGGAGAAGGAGATGGTGCCGGCCAGCGTGGTCAACACGCTGGATTCGGTAATGGAAGACCCGCAGATTCAGCATCGCGGCATGATCTACGAACTAACCTCCGACGGGCGGACCGCGCGGGTGATGGGCGACCCGATGCGCTTTGCCGAGACCAAGGGCCCTGAGCCCGGCTATCCGCCCATGCTCGGCGAACACACCCATGAGGTGCTAAAGGATGTGCTCGGTTTGAGCGACGCCGCCATCGACCGTCTCATCAAGGAGCGGGCGGTGGCGCCGGCCCGCGAGGTTCCGGTGGAGGCCTGAGCGATGCGGGCGGCGTGGTATAGCCAGCAGGGGCCGGCGCGTGAAGTTATCCAGCTCGGTGAGATCGAGACGCCGGTGCCCGGTCCGGGCGAGATACTGGTCCGCGTGGCCGCCTCGGGGGTAAACCCCTCGGATGTGAAACAGCGCGGCGGCGCGCCGGGCCGCGCGCTGCCATTTCCGCGGATCGTTCCGCATAGCGATGGCGCCGGCACCATTACCGGCGTCGGCGAGGGCGTGGCGGAAGGCCGGATCGGACAGCGAGTGCTGCTCTATCGCGCCCAGCAAAATCGCCCCTTCGGCACCGCGGCCGAGTTTATTGCTTTGCCGCAGCAACTGGGCGTTGCGATACCGGACAGCCTGTCCTTCATGGAAGCCGCGACCATCGGTGTTCCCGGCCTCACCGCCGCCCACGCGGTCGGCGGTTTTCGCGATGTGCGGGGGCTTAACGTCCTGATCACCGGTGCCGGCGGCGCGGTCGGCTCCTATGCGGTCGCACTGGCGGCATTACGTGGCGCCAATGTGTTCGCGCTGGTGCGCTCGCCGGCAAAACGTCAGCGCGCCCGCGACCTCGGCGCCCGGCATATTGTCGAGGATAGCGGGCCGGCGGGCGCGAAATTTATCGCCGACGCCACCGGCGGGCATGGCATCGACCTCGCGATCGACGTCGATTTGTCGAACCTCGCGGATTTTCTGGTCGCGGTCGCCGCACCCGATTCCGCCATCGCCACCTATGGCTCCGCGCGCAACGAGGCGCAGGTGCCGATCCGCGATATCCGCCAGAAGGGCCTCTCCATCCACGGCTTCAACGTCTACCGGCTCTCGCCGCCGCGCAATGAAGCGGCTTTGGCGCTGGTGATGGAGGCCGTCGCGAGCTCGGCACTCCGCGCCGCCGTCGGCATGGTGTTTTCCCTCGATCAATGCGCCGAAGCTCACGAGGCGCTCGAGGCTGGTGGCGCAGGTAAGGTTGTCATTGACCTGAGCCGCTGATCCTCGACTCGATTTAGGGCATCGGATTAGCTGAAGGTCTGTTTCCCGGCAGGCACCCAATGTCCGCTTCTGGCGCGCCTCTACCGCCACGCCTCTTCCATCGGAGCGAACAGCGATCGCTTTGCGACGATGAGGCCGGCGATGGCGTCGATCGTCTCGCGCACGCCGCTGCGGTTCCGGTCCTCACCATGAACGACCAGCCATTGCTCGTGTGACAGCTCTTCAATGACGGGGCCGGTCCTGACCAGACCTTCGTGGGCCCCGCCGACGCAGCACGGCAGCATCACCTGCCCCGCACCGGCCAGGGCCAGATCGAGAAGCGTGCGCGGATGGGACACCTCCATGCGGATCTGCGCCCGTCGATGGTCGCGAACCCACCGGGCCGACGGCGTGTCGACGGTGCAGGCGATCCAGCCGTCTCCTGCCGATCCGTCATTCAAGGCATAGGGTGCAAAGCTCACTTTTGCCGTCCGGCGCACCGCCAGCCCAGCTGTGGTCGGGCGCTGGTTGCGGATGCCGATCAGGGTTTCACGCCGGCCGATATTGTGCCGCTCCTCGGTGGCGCTGAAGACGAGAAACCGTCCGGCTGTGCCGAGTTCGGCAATGTGCCTCGTCAGGAACCAAGTCATCCAGGTTCCGGCTGAAATGCGGATCGGCAATCCTGCGTCCCGCTCGGACGGAGCTCGCACGATATCGATGATGCGCCCTTCCACCGCCTCGACCTGGAAGAGGCGTCGTTTCCCGGCCTCGGTGAGCTCATAGCCGCCCGGCAGGCGGCGGAAGAGCTCCTCGCCGAGGGCACGCTCCAGAGCGACGATATGGCGGCCGAGCGTCGCCGGGCTCTGTCCCATCGCTTTTGCCGCCGCCGCCAGCCCGCCCGCGCGCGCGACCGTCAGAAAGATCCTGAGGTCGGACCAGTCGAGCGTCGTTTCATCCATGAATGCGGCCTTTCATTTCCAGCGACTGCCCGGATCGTCGTCGACGTCGCACTTTCCCGGTCGATCCAGAATGGAGCTTCGGGAAAGATGACATCAAGACTGCACACGGCGCCGCGCATCGGCATGGGCTGCTGGGCCATAGGCGGCCCGTTCTGGTTCGGCGACATCGCCGCCGGCTATTCGGGGGCCGACGACGCCGAGTCCCTGCGCGCCATCCACGCCGCCTGGGATCATGGCATAAGGGTATTCGACACCTCGGCGGTCTATGGCGCCGGCCATTCCGAGCGCCTTCTCGGCGAGGCATTAGCGCGGCGGGGCGAGACGGTGATCGTCTCGAAGTTCGGCCATTCGATCGATGCCGAGACCCGGCAGTTGACGGGGCCGCGCTTCGATCCCGCCTATGTGCGCTGGTCGGTCGAGCAGAGCCTGCGGCGCCTCGGGCGGGATCATATCGACGTCATGCTACTTCATCTGAACGATCTCCCGGTCGCGGACGCCGAACCGGCTTTCGAGACACTGGAAGCCTTCGTGGCGGCCGGCGCCATCGGCAGCTATGGCTGGAGCACGGATTTCCCGGCGAGCGCCGGGGCCATGGCGTGCAGGCTTGGCTTCTAGACGGTTCAGCATTCCATGAACCTATTCTTCGATGCGCCTTCCATGTGCCGGGTGGCGATGGAGCATGGCCTAACCCAACTCATTCGCTCGCCGCTCGGCATGGGCGTGCTGACCGGAAAGTTCGATGACGGCCGCGTCGTGCCAGAAGGGGACGTGCGCGTCGGCCCCCGGACTGGCAGGGCTATTTCGATGCCGGGCGTCCGCTCGCAGGGCGCGCTGTGTTGGCTGCTGGCCAAGGGACCGGGAATTCTGCCAATTCCCGGAGCCAAGTCCGCTGCCCAGGCAACCGAGAACGCAGGAGCTATGGCGTTAGGCCCGCTCCCCGAGCCCGTCATGCTCGAGATCGAGAGGCTGCTCCAACGTCCACCCGAGGGATCGCCGCGCGCGCGATGACTGAGAACACGATCCGCTTCGGATCGACTGTTTCAAAGCTTCCGACCTATTCCGATGGGGAGTGGATCGGGCCACATGCGCTTTCTCGAAGTCGCTTCACCTTCTCTGTTGATTTCCGCGAAGAACTGACCCTGGATTTCCACTGAGAATTGACCCGGGCTGATGGTGGTCGGCGGTCAGGTGGCGGTCAAGTTTCGTGGCTTCTCCCTGGTGGGTTTGGGTGGCTTTGCCGA